>NZ_JBSGHL010000017.1:0-144354 GCF_053604375.1 Streptomyces sp. NPDC004031
GGGTCGCCCGGCTTCACCGTCCAGAAGGGGTCGTCGGCCGGGTAGGAGTCGTACGGAGCCGCATCCGGCGGACGGCGAGCCGGGCGCCGCGCCGTACGACGAGGGCGAGGCGGTCGGCGTACCGCTCCCGGCCCGCCCGCGCGCGGACCCGGCGGGCCCGTCGGCCGACCTCTTCCGGCAGTACCTGCGGGAGATCGGGCGCATTCCGCTGCTCACCGCCGAGCAGGAGGTGGAGCTGGCCCGGCAGGTCGAGGCGGGGCTCTTCGCCGAGGAGAAGCTCGCCGCCTTCCCCGCGCTGGACTCGCGGCTCGCGGTGGACCTGGACCGCATCGTGGTGCTGGGCCGGGTGGCCAAGCGGCGGCTCATCGAGGCGAACCTGCGGCTGGTGGTCTCGGTGGCGAAACGTTACATCGGACGCGGCCTGACGATGCTCGACCTCGTCCAGGAGGGCAACCTCGGCCTGATCAGGGCCGTCGAGAAGTTCGACTACACCCGCGGCTACAAGTTCTCGACGTACGCGACCTGGTGGATCCGGCAGGCCATGTCCCGCGCGCTCGCCGACCAGGCCCGCACGATCCGCGTGCCCGTCCACGTCGTCGAACTGATCAACCGCGTCATCCGCGTCCAGCGCCGCCTGCTCCAGGAGCGCGGCCACGAACCCACCGCCGAGGACGTCGCCGCGCAGCTCGACATCACCCCCGAACGCGTCGGCGAGGTGCTGCGGCTCGCCCAGGAACCGGTCTCGCTGCACGCCCCGGTCGGTGAGGAGGACGACGTCGCCCTCGGCGACCTCATCGAGGACGGCGACGCCGTCTCCCCCGTCGAGACGGCCGCCTTCCTGCTGCTGCGCGAGCACCTGGAGGCGGTCCTGTCCACCCTCGGCGAGCGCGAACGCCGCGTCGTCCAGCTCCGCTACGGCCTCGCCGACGGCCGCCCGCGCACCCTGGAGGAGATCGGCGGCCTGTTCGGCGTGACCCGCGAACGCATCCGCCAGATCGAGTCCAAGACTCTCAACAAACTCCGCGACCACACCTTCGCCGACCAGCTCCGCGGCTACCTCGACTGACGGGCCCGGCCGCGGCCCGGGGCGGCGGCGCAAATCCGGTTGCCGGGCGCGGGGCCGGCGCGGACACTGGCGGGCGTGCTACACCCCTGGGTGCCCCGCCTGCTGAGCTGGGACGACGTGGACCCCGCCCGGCATCCCTTCGACAGCGCGTCCGCCGACGACGTCGTACGGTCCCTGACCGCCGCCCGCCGCATACCGGTCCACCCGCGCCTGCGCGGGCTCGACCACCTGGACAGCACCTGGCGGGCGGAGGCCAGGACGTGGTCGGACGCCCTCACCTACGGCCTCGCGCGGCACTACGGCCGCTGGGCCGCCGGCTGGTGCTGGGGCATCGGCGAGGCCGAGTTCGACGGCGGCCCCGTCTCCGCCTGGTGCCACGCCTCCGACTCGATCCGCGAGGACCCGGACGAGACGCTCGCCGTGGTCGCCGAGGCGCTGCGCGAGTGGCGCGACTGGCTGGAGAACCTGGCCTGGCGCTTCGAGGCCTACCCGCTGCGGCTCGCCGACATCGACGACCAGCGCATCTTGTGGGAGCGCACCGCGCGCGCCCTGATCCTCCAGGTGGGCGACCGCACCGAGGGCGCCAGCGGCTGGTACGGGCACTGCCGCCAGGTGCTGCGCTGGTACCTGACCCGGTGGGAGGTGGCCGACGCGCGCGCCGCCGAACTGGTCGAGCAGGCCGTGGGCGGACGCTTCCGCAGCTGGTGCGGCCCCGACCCGGCGACCGCCGACGAGGTCGCCGCGCGGCTGACCGCGCCGCTGCGCCCGCAGGACGCCCCCGCCCCCGCCGCGGAGCCGCCCGACCACCTGGCGCGCTGGCTGGAGGTCCGCGCGGCCGAGCGCTGGGCGGACGTGCGGGACATCGGTCCGGGCGGCTCCGCCACCCCGGGACGGGACGGCGCGGCGGAGCACATCCGCACCTTCGACACCCTCATCGACCCGGACCGGGCCGAGGGCCTGGCCGCCGCCCTCCGCCTGGTGCGGGCCGACGCGGCGCGCGGCGCCCGGCTCGACACCGGCCTGCTCGCCCGCTGGCAGCAGCACGTCCTCGGCACCCCGCGGCCGCCCGCCTTCCGCACCCTCCCCGCCTTCGCCAAGGGCGGCCGGGAGCGGTACGGCATCGGTCCCGGCACCCGGGCGCGGCTGGACGCGTGCCTGGCCGAGAGCGCCGCCGACGGCGCGGGCGCCCCGCCGCTGCCCGCGCGGGCGGCGCGGGCCCACCTCGACATCTGCTTCTTCCACCCCTTCGACGACGGCAACGCCCGCTGCGCCTTCCTCACCCTGGTCTTCGTCCTCGCCCGCGAGGGCGTCCGGCTCGCGGACGTGGACCTGATCAGAAGACTCACCGTGTTCGCCGACGCCGAGGGGGAGGGCAGGCGCCTCGCGGACCTGGTCGCGGGATACGCCACGGCGGCGGGATGAGCGCGGGCCTCAGGCCGGGACGGAGCGGGTGGCCGCCGCGGGCACCGTCGGGATGAGCTCGCCCGCCTCGACGGACAGCGCGAGGCGGTTCTCGGCGGGCGGCAGCGGGCAGGTGGCGAGGTCGGTGTAGGCGCACGGCAGGTTGGTGGCGCGGTTGAAGTCGAGCACCACGTTGCCCTCGGCGTCCGGGGCGGCGACCGACAGCGACCGGTTGGCGGCGTAGGTGGTGACGCCCGAGGTGGCGTCGGTGAAGAGGATGTGGAGCGTGCCGGGGGCGGCGCCCTCGAACGCGGTCAGCGCGTAGGAGGTGCCGTCGACCGCGAAGTCGACGCGGCCCACGGCGTCGTACACGTGCTCCAGGCCCTCCACGACCGCGCCGACCGTCGTGGGGCGGGGCGTCGCGAAGGCCTCGTAGCGGCCGGGCACGGCCCAGCGCGGGTCGGGGTCGTAGGCGGGGGTGCCGGTGAAGGACTGCCGCAGCTCGCTGTCGGGGTGCCGGGGGCGCAGGATGTCGTGGCCGCCGCGCTTGGCGACCTCGAACACCGCGTCCCCGGCGGCGGGGTAGACGCTGGAGCGTTCGGCGAGGACACCGAAGTCGTGGCGGCCGCGCAGGACCTCGCCGTCCAGCAGCAGTTCCTCGTCCGCGTCGAGCTGGACGGTCACGCCCTCGGCGGTGCTGGACCACAGGCCGGGCGCGTCGGGGAAGCGGGTGGGGTTCTCGTCCAGCCAGTTGAGGCTGGTGATGGCGAGGAAGCCGTGCGGGCCGGCGAACGTCTCGTCCTTCTGCCGGTGCCACTCCTGCCATTCCTCGGCGAAGGCCGCCCGGTCGGCGGCGGTGATGGGCTGTGCGGATGCGCTCATGGTGTCTTCCTGGTCGTGGTGGTGGGACGTACGGGGGCCGGGTGGGGGTGTCAGCGGCGCTGCCACTCCTCGGCGAGCAGCTGGTAGGACCGCACCCGGTCGGCGTGGTCGTGGGTGATGGTGGTGACGATCAGCTCGTCGGCGCCGGTCGCGTCGCGCAGCGTCTCCAGCTGGTCGGCGACCTGCCGCGGGCTGCCGACGAACTGCGTCTCGATCCGGTCGGCGACCAGCTCCCGCTCCTCCGGCTGCCACACGTGCGCGGCGGCCTGCTCCGGGGTCGGGAAGGGGATCGCGCCCGCGCCGCTGCGGATGCTGTGCACCCACAGCCCGTACCCGGACGCCAGCTCCCGCGCCTTCGCCTCGTCCTCGGCCACGACCACGTCCGCCGACACGCTCACGTACGGGCGCTCCAGCTCGGCGGACGGCACGAAGGCGGCCCGGTAGGCCTCCACCGCCTCCAGTACGCCGGCCGGGCTGACGTGGTAACTGGCCGCGAACCGGAGGCCCTTCGCGCCCGCCGTCCGCGCGCTGACGCCCGCGCTGCTGCCGAGGATCCACAGCTGGAGGTCGGCGCCCTCGCCGGGCACGACGTGCGCGGGCACGCCGTCCGCGCCGACGTACGTCCCGGCGAGCAGCGCGAGGATGTCGGCTATCTGCTCGTCGTAGGGCTGGGGCTGGGCGCCCGGCAGCGTCAGCAGCTTCTGGTGCAGGACGAAGCGGGGCGAGGCGAGCAGGCGCTCGGGGGCGAACCGGGCCGGTATGCGCAGGCCGTTCGGGGCGCGGCCGTCGACGACCGGGGGCGGGGTGCCGCCCGCCGGCACCGCGACCTTGGGGGCCTCGCCCGGCGCGCCGCGCGCCCCCGAGCGGCCGAGGCCGAGGTCGAAGCGGCCCGGGTGCAGGGCGTCCAGCAGCCCGAACTCCTCGACGGTCGCCAGCGCGGTGCGGTGCCCGAGCTGCACCGCGCCCGAGCCGAGCCGGATGGTGCGGGTCGCGGCGGCGGTGAGGGCGAGCACGACCGCGGGGGAGGTGCCGGCCACCCCGGGGTTGAGGTGGTGCTCGGCGAACCAGTAGCGGGCGTAGCCGAACTCCTCGGTGCGCCGGGCGAGATCGATGCTGTTGCGCAGCGCCTGCGGCGCGGTGGAGCCGGACGGGATCGGGACGAGGTCGAGGACGGCGAGCGGGGTGGGTGCCACGGCGGCGCTCCTTGTCGGTCAGGCGGCGGGGGCCGCGTCGGCGTGGTCGGTAGAGCGGGGGGCGTCCGGCAGCCCGGCCGGGGCCCAGGGCCACGGCGGGTCGGGGATCTCCTTGCGCAGCACGGGCGCGATCTCCGCCTGGAACAGCTCCAGCGCGTCGCGGTGCTGCGCCTGGGTGAGGCCGTCCGCGTCCGCGTGCAGGTGCAGCACACTGTGGCCGAACTGCTCGTGGTAGCGGTGCACCTTCTCGACGACCTGCTGCGGGCTGCCGATCAGCGCGGAGCTGCGCTCCACGAAGTCCTCCAGCGTCGCGAAGACCGGCTCGACGCCCAGCCGCTTCTGGAAGGCCAGACGGCCCTCGAACACCGGCCGGTAGGCGGCGACGGCCTCCTGCGAGGTACGCGCGGCGTAGTAGCCCGCGGACCCCGCGCCGACCGTGGCGAGCGCCGGATCGTGCCCGTGGTGCGCCCAGCGCTCCCGGTAGTACCGCACCAACTCGGCGTACGGCTCGATGGGGTTGGTGACGTTCGCGGAGAACAGCGGGTCGCCGTACCGGGCGGCGAGGTCCACCGACTCCCGGCTGGTGGCGCTGCCGTGCCAGATCCGGATCGGCTGCTGGTACGGCTCCGGCCACACCTCGGCCTCCTCCAGCGCGGGGCGGAAGCGCGGCTGCGCGGTGACCTTGCGTTCGCGCCAGATCCGCCGGAAGAGCGCGTAGCTCTCGGCGTTGCGCGCCCACTGGTCCTCCGTCGTGACGTCGAACAGCTCGCGCTGCGCGCTGCCGTTGCCCTTGCCGACGATCAACTCCAGCCGCCCGCCAGACAGATGGTCCAGCGTGGCGTAGTCCTCGTAGGCCCGGACCGGGTCCAGCAGGCTCAGTGTCGTCACGGCGGTGAAGAGCCGGATGCGGGAGGTGAGGGCGGCCAGGTGGCTGAGCACCACCGGCGGGGCGGAGGAGATGAAGGGCCGCTCGTGCCGCTCGCCCACCCCGAAACCGTCGAAGCCCAGCTCCTCGGCCAGCAGGGCGTTGTCGACCACCTCGCGGAAGCGCTCCTGCGTCGAGGGCAGTTCGCCGGTCACGGGGTGCGGGGCGTGCACGATCAGGGTGATGGCGAGGAATTTCACGACGCCGCCTCCACCGTGCGCAGGCCGCCCGCCACCGGGGGGAGCGGCGGCAGCCCCAGGTGGTCGCGCAGCGTCTCGCCGGTGTACTCGGTGCGGAAGACGCCGCGTTCCTGGAGCAGCGGCACGACCGTGTCGGCGAAGTCGTCGAGCCCGCCGGGGATCAGGTGCGGCGCCAGGATGAAGCCGTCGCTGGCGTCGGCCTGCACGAAGTCGTCCAACTGCGCGGCCACTTGCTGCGGGGTGCCGATGAAGGACTGGCGGCCGGTCTCGGCGATGACCAGTTCGCGGATCGACAGCTTGTCGCGTTCGGCGGTCTCCCGCCACCGCGTCACGGTCTCCAGCAGTTCCTGGCCGCGGGCGTCGGCGCGCCCGAGGGCGATCAGCTCGCCCTCGTACAGCGGCTCGACGTCCGGCAGCGGGCCGTCCGGGTCGTAGCCGCTCAGGTCGCGGTTCCAGACCCGCTCCAGGAAGGCGATCGCGGTGGGCCCGCTGACCTGCTGGTGGCGGATGACGTCGGCCTTCTCGGCGGCGTCGGCCGGGGTGTCGCCGAGCACGAAGGTGACACCGGGCAGGATCAGCAGCTCGTCGGGGGAGCGGCCGTACTTCGCCAGCCGGCCCTTGACGTCGGCGTAGAAGGCCTTGCCCGCCTCCAGCGTGCCGTGCCGGGTGAAGATCGCGTCGGCGCCGGAGGCCGCGAACTCCCGGCCCTGGTCGGAGTCGCCCGCCTGGAAGATCACCGGCCGGCCCTGCGGGCTGCGCGGCACGTTGAAGCGCCCGCGGATGTCGAACTGGTCGGCCCGGTGGGCGAACCGTCCGGCGTCCGGGTCGCGCAGGAAGGTCCCGGACTCCTTGTCGGCGGCGATCTCGTCGCCGCGCCAGGAGTCGAGCAGCGCCGTGACGGCGGTCAGGAACTGCGTGGCCCGCGTGTAGCGGTCCTCGCGGGCGAGGTAGCCGCCACGGCGGAAGTTCTCCCCGGTGAACTCGTCCCAGGACGTCACGACGTTCCACGCGGCGCGGCCCGCCGAGAGGTGGTCGAGGGACGCGAACTGCCGTGCCACCTCGTACGGTTCGTTGAAGGTCGAGTTGATCGTGCCGGCCAGGCCGAGCCGGTCGGTGACGGCGGCGAGCGCGGCCAGCACCGTGAACGTGTCGGGGCGGCCCACCACGTCCAGGTCGTAGATCTTCCCGGCCTGCTCGCGCAGCCGCAGGCCCTCGGCGAGGAAGAGGAAGTCGAACTTGGCGCGTTCGGCGGTACGGGCGAGGTGGACGAAGGAGGCGAAGTCGATCTGGCTGCCGGCCGCCGGGTCGCTCCACACGGTCGTGTTGTTCACGCCGGGGAAGTGCACGGCGAGGTGGATCTGCTTGCGGGGCTTGCCGGACTCGGTGCGGCTGCCGGGCGCGGTGCTCATGGCGGGTGGCCCTCCAAGGGGGGTGGTGCGGGCGGGCGGGGTCGCGGGTCAGACGGCGGCGTAGCGGCTCGCCGGGCGGGGCAGCCCGAGCAGGCCGCGCAGGGTGTCGGCCCCGTACGCGGTGCGGAAGGCACCGCGCCGCTGCAGCTCCGGGACCAGCCCTTCGGTGATCGCGTCCAGGTCGTGCGGCAGTTCGGCCGGGCGCAGCCGGAAGCCGGTGAGCCCGGCGGTGGCGAAGTCCTGGAGCACGTCGGCGAGTTCGGCGGGCGTCCCGGCGAAGACCAGGGCGTCGCTCTGGTACGGGGCGTCGAGCGCGGCGTCCAGCCGGGCCCGGCGCTCGGCGGCCCGGCCCGGCTCGGCGTCCAGGAAGACCACCAGGTCGGCGAAGACGTGCACGGTCTCGCCGCCGCGCCCGGCGTCCTCCTGCGCGGTGCGGATCGCCGCGACGGTCGCGGCGGCCTGCGCGGTGTCGTGCGGGGTGACGAAGCCCAGGTCGGCGGAGGTGCCGACGAGCCGGAAGGGCTCGCCGGCGTGCGCGAGGCCCGCCACCAGCGGCTGGCCCTGCGGCGGGCGCGGGGTGATCGAGGGGCCCTTGACGCTGAAGTGGTCGCCCGTGAAGTCGATGTAGTGCAGCTTGCCGCGGTCCACGAAGCGGCCGGTGGCCGCGTCGCGGATCACCGCGTCGTCCTCCCAGCTGTCCCACAGCCGCCGCACCACCTCCACCGCGTCGGCCGCCTCCCCGAACAGCTCGCGGAACAGGGCCTGTCCGGCGGGCGACTCCAGCTCGGCGACCGAGGAGATGCCGGGCAGGTCACGGCGCCCGAAGTGCGCGGCCTCGTCCTGCCGCAGCGACACCCTGACCTGCACGCCCGCCCGCCCCGTGCTGACGTGGTCCAGCGTGGCGACGGCCTTCGACAGGTGGAAGGGCTCGGTGTGGGTGACCACCGCGACCGGCACCAGCCCCAGGTGCCGGGTCAGCGGCGCGATCCGGGCCGCGGTCAGCACGGCGTCGAGCCGCCCGCGCACCAGGTCGGTGCGGTCGTCGGGACCGGCGAGCGGGGCGGTCTGCGGGCCGAGCGAGTCCTCGATCGTGACGAGATCCAGCAGGCCCCGTTCGGCGCGCGCGGCCAGGTCGGCCCAGTAGCCGGCCCGGAAGAGGTCGGCGGGCCGCGCGCCGGGCTCGCGCCAGGCGGCGGGATGCCAGCCGGCGCCGTCCAGGGCGGCGGCGAGGTGGAGGTGGTCGGGGTTCCGGGGCATGGGCGGTTACCGCTTCCTGCTCGGAGGGGCGCGAGGATCGCGAGGGGACCGGCGGCGCGGGCCGCCTCCGCGTACGGCGTCACGGCGCGGGGTGCGCCGGTGCGGGGTACGCGGGGCCGGGCCGTGCGGGGCCGGGAACGGGATGGTGCGGGGTGGGGCGGGCGCGGGCGCGGACGTACGGCGCCGGTCGCGCGGCGGTCCGGTGGTCAGGCCCCGGAACGGCCGTTCGCCAGGCCCGGACACAGGGCGGTGGCGACACGCTGCAGGTCGATGTGCCGCCGGGAGTACGTCACGAGCGCGGGCGGCGTGCACCCGCAGGACGCGGCGGGCGCGGGGGAGGCGGGCCGGGGGTACGCGAGCGGCGCCGGGGCGGTGCGACGGGAGGGCGTGACGGCCGCGGCCGTGACGGTCGGGCTGGTGACGGCCGGGCGGGTACGCCGGGTGGACCGCATCGCTTCCGCCTCCCTCCCCGTCGCCCGGCCGGGTCTCGCCCGTGTCCGGTGCACATCCTCGACGGCCCGCTGCCTGGCGGCACCTGTGGCCTCCGCCCGACCGTAACTCCGCCGCGCGGCCCCGCACAATCCCCTTCCGCCGCACGTGACGTGCGTCGCTTCTCGACTCCGGTGCCGGGGAAGGGGATTGTCCGAACGGCGACTGCCCGTTAACGTGCTGGCCCACAGGCCCCGTACCGCGTACGGGGCGATGCGCGTCGAGACGAGAGAGCGAGGGGAAGCCATGGCCGCCGCAGTGCAGCGCGACCGCACGACGCACCCCCGCGGCTCCTTCCCGGCCCGGGTGGAGCGGCGGCACGTCGACCTCCTCCGCGTCAGCAGCGCCCTGTGTCCGGTGGCCCGCCCGGCCGTCTGAGCCGCACTTCTCCCTCCGCCCGGCCGCTTTCCCCGCAGGCGCCGCCGCCCGTGTGACGGCGCCCGTCCCCGGCCGCACCGCCTTCTCCGGTCTCCCCGGCTCCGTGGGCGGCCCCCGTGTC
The DNA here is from genome assembly GCF_053604375.1 of Streptomyces sp. NPDC004031. NCBI lineage: Bacteria > Bacillati > Actinomycetota > Actinomycetes > Kitasatosporales > Streptomycetaceae > Streptomyces > Streptomyces sp. NPDC004031. Next base: position 9,322 of record NZ_JBSGHL010000017.1, read on the forward strand.
CGGGGCGCCGTCCCGCCTCCTGCTCCGCGCCGCCCCTCCCTGCCGCACGTCCGGCAGCGCGCACGCCCGTACACCGCCGTACGCGGCCCGGCGCCGCCGTGCTCCCGACCAGACGGGACCCGCCATGCCCCACGACACCCCCGCGCCCGCACCCTCCCTCGCGAAGGACCCCGACCCGCCCGGCAAGGACCCCGCGGGCGGCCCCGACCCCGGCCATCCGCCGCCCGGTACGCAGCCCCCGCCGTCGCTGTCCGCCCTCGACCACCGGCCCGCCGACCGGGAGCTGCTCGCCGCCCGGCTCGTACCGCTGCGCCACCCCGGCCAGTGGGTGTCGGCCGCGGTGCTGCTCCTGCTGCTCGCGATGGCGGGCCACACCCTCGTCGCCAACAAGCGCTTCCAGTGGGGCGTCGTCGGCGACTACTTCCTCAGCCACAACATCCTGCACGGCCTGGAACTCACCCTCTGGCTCACCGCCGCCGTGATGACCAGCGGCTACCTGCTGGGCATCGCGGTGGCCGCGATGCGGCTGTCCGGCAACCCGGTGCTGCGCGCGGTGAGTTTCGGCTACGTGTGGCTCATCCGCTCGGTGCCGCCGCTCGTACAGCTGCTGTTCTGGTTCGAACTCGCCTCGCTCTACCCGCGGTTGTCGTTCGGCGTGCCCTTCGGCCCGGAATTCCTGCACTTCCGCACCGCGCACCTGTTCAGCGGCATCCTCGCCGCGTACGTCGGACTGACCCTGGACGTCGCCGCGTTCAGCAGCGAGATCGTGCGCGGCGGCATCCTCGCCGTCGATCCCGGGCAGCGCGAGGCCGCCAAGGCGCTGGGCCTGGGCGAGGCGCGGATCTTCCGCCGGATCGTGCTGCCGCAGGCGATGCCCGCGATCGTGCCCGCCTCCGGCAACCTGCTGATCGGGATGCTCAAGGCCACCTCGATCGTGAGCGTCATCGCGGTGGAGGACCTGCTCTACTCCGCGCAGCTCATCTACAACCAGAACTTCCTGATCATCCCGCTGCTGCTGGTCGCGACGGTCTGGTACATCATCCTCACCACCGTGCTGTCGATCGGCCAGTTCTACGTCGAGCGGTACTACGCCCGCGGCTCGCGGCGCGACGGCCCGGCCCGTAACGGCCCCGCCGCGCGCGGGTTCTGGCAGCTCACCCGCGCCAACCTGCCGCTCTTCGGACGCACCAGGACCGACCTGGCGGGGCTGTCGTGACCGGCGGCGGAAACCCGCTGGTGCGGGTACGGGGCCTGCGCAAGAGCTTCGGCGGCACGACCGTCCTGGACGGCATCGACCTCGACGTGCGCGAGGGCGAGGTCACGGTGCTGCTCGGGCCGTCCGGTTCGGGCAAGTCCACGCTGCTGCGCTGCGTCAACCACCTGGAGAAGCCGGACGCGGGCTTCGTCGAGATCGCCGGCGACCTCGTCGGCTACCGCCGGGACGGCACCCGGCTGCGCGAGCTGCCGCCGCGCGCGGTGACCCGGCAGCGCGCCCAGGTCGGCATGGTCTTCCAGCAGTTCAACCTCTTCCCGCACCTGACCGTGCTGGAGAACGTCACCGAGGCGCCCGTCGCCGTCCGCGGCAGCTCCCGCCCGCAGGCCGCCGCCCGCGCCCGCGAACTGCTGGAACGCGTCGGGCTCGGCGGCCGGGAGGGCGCCTACCCGCGGCAGCTGTCCGGCGGCCAGCAGCAGCGGGTGGCCATCGCCCGCGCGCTGGCCATGGACCCGCGGCTGCTGCTCTTCGACGAGCCGACCAGCGCGCTCGACCCCGAACTCGTCGGCGAGGTCCTCGGCGTCATGCAGGACCTGGCGCTCAGCGGCATGACGATGATCGTCGTCACCCACGAGATCGGCTTCGCCCGCAAGGTCGCCGACACCGTGGTCTTCCTCGACGGCGGCCGCATCGTCGAATCCGGCGCCCCCGCCGACGTCCTGACCGCCCCCCGCCACGAGCGCGCCCGCGCCTTCCTCTCGGCGGTGCTGTGACCCCGCACCGCCGTACCCCCGCGGCACTCCCGCCCCTGCACGTCTCCCCCGCGGCACCTCCGCGTACCCGAACCGCCCACCAGCTCCGCCGTACGAAAGGCACGCCCGTGACCAGCGCCCGCACCCGCAGCACCGCCCGACCGAACCTCGCGAGACGCGGCCCCCTCGCGGCCCTCGCCGCCGCGACCGCGGCCCTGCTGCTGCTCGCCGGCTGCGGCTCCTCCGACTCCGGCTCCGATTCCGGCACGGGCTCCGGCACGAAGGACTCCACCAAGGCCGCGGCCGCCAAGTCCGGTGACACCGACGCCGTCCCGACCCAGGACGTGGTGTCCGCGATCGCCACGGACCCGACCGTCGCCGCCGAACTCCCCGCGAAGATCCGCGACGCCGGCAAGCTCACCCTCGGCACCACCCGCGCACCCGGCACGGTCGGCCTGCCGCACGGCGGCGAGGTCGACGGCAAGCCCGTCGGCCTCGACGTGGACCTGCGCGACGCGGTCGCCAAGGTGCTCGGCGTGCAGTGGGACATCCAGTACGGCACCTTCCCCACCGTCATCCCCGGTGTGCAGAACGGGCGTTACGACGTCGGCCAGGACAACTTCGGTGTCACCAAGGCCCGCGAGCAGGTCGTCGACTTCGCCACGTACCTCAACGACGGCCAGGCCTTCCTCGCCTCGAAGGACTCCGACCTGAAGACCGTCACGCAGATCACCGACGTGTGCGGCCTGACCATCTCCACCGGCTCCGGCTCGACCTTCCAGCAGATCCTCGACGCCAACAAGGACAAGTGCGCCGCGGCCGGCAAGAAGCCGTACACCGTGCAGTACTCCTCGGATTCGGCCGCCGGGGTGCTGGGCCTCCAGAACGGCCGGATCGACGTCATGTTCGGCCCGACGCTCGGCCTGAAGTACGACGCGGCGCACATCCCCGGCACCCGCTTCCTGGGCGAGGTGTCGACCACCCCGGTCGGCTTCGTCACCGCCCGCAACTCCCCGGTGGCCAAGGCGCTCAGCGACGCGGTGAACAAGCTCATCGCGAGCGGCGACTACGCGAAGATCTTCGCCAAGTGGGGCCTGACCGGCAGCGGCATCCCGCAGTCCCAGGTCAACCCGCCCGCCACCCTCTGAGCCCGCCGCGGCCCCCGGTCTCCCGGGGGCCGCGGTCCGCGGGTCCGAGGACCCGACGGTCCGCTCAGCGCTCCGTGCGGGCCGGGATCGCCCGGTCCAGCACGCTCATCAGCAGCACCAGCACCCCGATCCCCGCGATGACGTACGACACCCCGTGCAGGCCCGAGTCCGTCGCCGCGTGCCCGAAGGCGATGGCGATGAGGCTGGAGGAGAAGATCGCGCCGATGTAGGCGAAGGTCCGGTAGAGGCCGGACGCGACCGCGATCTCGTCGGCGGGCGCCTGCACGTACAGCGCGGCCTGGTTGGCGAAGCCGGAGAAGCCGTTCGCGAAACCGAACAGCGCCGACATGCACAGCAGCACCAGCACCGACGAGGTGTGCGTGATGAACAGCATCACCGCCCCCGTCGCGACCAGCGACACCCCGGTCAGCACGAGCGGCATCCGCACCCACCCGCGCCCCGACACCAGCCGGGCCACCACGATGCTGATGCCCGACAGCGGCAGCATGATCAGCCCCACCTGCGAGGCGCTGTAGCCCGCGGACTCCTCCATCCACTGGCTCAGCCCGTACAGCGCGGTGTACGTGCCCAGCGCGACGACCGCCTGCCGGATGTACGTGCGCAGCAGCCGCCGGTTGCGGCCCAGCATCCGCACGTCGATGAGCGGGCGCGCCGTCCGCCGCTCCCACACCGTCAGCGCGGCGCCCAGCAGCAGCGTCACCGGGACGAGCCACCAGGCGGGCGACGTCAGGTCGGACAGGAAGAGCAGCAGGCTCACGATCGTGGCCGCGAAGAGCGTGATGCCGGGCACGTCCACCGCGGTGAACAGGGCCGCGCGCGACTCCTTCGCCACCGGCCGGTCCGGTGCCACCCCGACGAGCGTGCAGACCAGCGTGACGAGCGCGAGCGGCACGTTCACCAGGAAGAGCGCGCGCCAGCCCCACGCCCCCGCGAGCAGCCCGCCGAGCGGCAGCCCCACGACGATCGTGACCTGCGAGGCGATCGAGAAGTTGCCCAGCACCCGGCTCGGCACCCCCGTGCCCACCTCGTCCGCGCGCTTCCTGACCAGCGCCATCGCCGTCGGGTACGCGGCCGAGGTGCCGATGCCGATGAGCGCGCGCGACACCAGCAGGAAACCGAAGGCGGGCGCCGTCGCGCCGACGACCCCCGCGACCAGCAGGATCGCCACCCCGCTCAGGAACACCCGGCGCGCCCCGAAGAGCGTCGCGAGCTTGCCCATGGTGGGCTGCGCGACCGCGCTGCACAGGTACAGCACGGAGATCAGCGAGGCGGTGGTGCCGGCGCCCTTGTGGAAGTCCAGCCCGATCCCGACCAGGCCGGTCGCGATCATCGAGCTGTTGATCGGGTTCAGGGTCGAGCCGAGCAGCAGCGGGCTCACGAAGCGCGCGCCGAACGGCTTGCCGCCGCCGGGTGCCTGCGGCGCGGTCGCGGTGGTCTGGGTCGCGGCGGTCACGACCGGCCGGCGGCGGAGCCGCTGCCGGACTGTCCGGGCTGTACCGGCAGTCCGGGCTGTACCGGCAGGGACGCGAGGGCGTCCAGGACGTCCCGCGTGGTGCCGGTCTCGGCGATCCGCGGGAAGACCTGGAGCAGGCTGTGGTCGTGCCGCCCGGCGCTCCGGTCGGTCATGGCGTCGGCCGGCAGCGTGACGTGGAAGCCCTGCTCGTGCGCGTCCCGCGCGGTCGACTCGACGCCGCCGCTGGTCGCGATGCCGGTCACGACCACCTGCGTCACGCCCAGCCCGCGCAGGGTGTCGGCGAGCCCGGTGGCGGTGAAGGCGCTGCGCGCGTGCTTGGTGACGAGGACGTCGCCGGGCTGCTGCTCCAGCTCCGGTATCAGCTCCGTCCAGCCCTCGGGCCGGTCCAGCGCGACCGGCCCGGCGTCCGTCCGTCCCTGCGGGGTGCCGGCGACATTGACCAGCACGACGGGCAGCCCGCGGTCGCGGAAGGCCCGCGCCAGCTCCGCCGAGCGCGCCACGACGTCCTCGACGGGGTGGGCGAGGGGCATCGTGACGATGCCCCGCTGGAGGTCGATGACGACGAGCGCGGTGCTCTCGTCGAGCGTGGTGACGGGCATGCGGAGTCCTTCGGTCGATCGGTGGGTGGATTGCCCCGTACGACGGCGGGCGCGGACCGGCGGACGGCCGGCGGTGTCACGGGAACTGGGCGAGCCGCCGCAGCAGGTCGGTGACGGACGCCAGCCGGTCGATCTCCTCGGCGCTCAGCGTCGTGTCGAGCGCCTTGGTCAGCCAGTCCTGCTTCGCGAGCCGGCCGGTGCGGAATTCCTCCCGGGCGGTCTCGGTGAGGCTCAGCAGCGTCTTGCGCCCGTCCTTCGGGTCGGGCGCGCCGCCGACCAGCCCCGCCGCCTCCAGCGCCTGCACGATCTTGGCCATCGACTGCGGCCGTACGCCCTCGGCGCGGGCCAGCACGGTGGCCGTCGCGGGCCCCTCCCGCTCCAGCCGCAGCAGCACGGACGACTGCGACCGCGTGAGGTCCATCCCGTCCGCCTGCTCGCGCAGCCGCCGCACCAGCGCGGCGAGCGCCACCCGCAGCTCACCGGCCAGGACGCCGGTGTCGGTCCGCGGGGGCGGGGGCTGCGTGCTCATGCCTCCACCGTAGCACTTGGACAGCCAACTGTGCAGCTGGCTGTCTATCTCCTCGTCTCCCCCTCGGCGTCCCCGCCCCTCAGGGCTCCAGCACGATCCAGGTGTGCCCCGGCTTGAGCGGCAGCGCGGCGCCGTGCAGCGTGTACGACGTGCCGGACGAGGCGGACGGCCGGTCCCAGACCGCCGCGTACGACCGGCCGTCCCGCAGGATCCGCGCCTGCCCGTGGCCCACGGTCTGCGTGAACGGAACGAAGCCGGTACGGCTGTGGTAGTGCGACTCCTGGACGTCCACGTGCTGGATGATCACGTTGTCCGCCGACCACGGGGACGTCTTCCCGTCCATCGCGACGCGGTAGCGCGAGCCGTCCCAGGCGAACGAGAAACGCGCGGACGGCATCTTCGCCGACGCGGTGGTGGCCGCCGTACCGCCCGCCGGGACGGCCGCCGCGAACCGCAGCCCGATGTCCCGCGCGGTGCTGCCCTTCGCCGCCGGACCCGCCGGCCGCAGATACTCGTTGTGCGGGGCGCGGCGGGCGGAGTCGCGGAAGAAGTCGCGGGTACCTGTCACCGCCGTGAGGTCGTCGCTCGATTTCAGCACCGGCAGCAGCTTGCTCTGCGCGCCGGAGAAGGCCAGCGCCGGGTGGTCGTACTCCGCGAGCAGCTGCAGATCCGTCTCGCGCGCGCTGCGCACCGGCCCGACCTTCTGCGGCAGATGCTTGTCGTCGTAGACGGCCATCAGCCGGGAGAGCCCGCCCTCGACCTCGATCGCGTACACGATCGCCGCGTCGTCCAGCCCGGTCGCGGGCCGCGCCGGTCCCACGTTGTCGATCTTCACGGCCAGCACGCGCCCGGCCGCCCCCGGCTCCCCGGTCAGATACGAGGTGGCCGCGGGCGCGCGCGTCCCCGTCCCCCGCTTGCCCGACGTCCCGCCCGTGTCCGGCGGCTGACACCCCGCCAGCACCACCAGCACCGCGGCCACCACCCCCGTGCCCGCCACCCACCGCCTGCCGCTCATCGCCGTACCCCCGTCCGCGCGTGAACCCGCTCCTCCCATAGTGCGCCCGCCCGCGCCTTTCCGGGCCCGGAGGGAACGGTCCCGGCCAAGCGGGCGTCCATCTCGTGTGGGGCCGGGGACTTGGATAGTCTCGGGCGTCACACGAAACGGGGCCGTGGACCGAGTGCGCGGGGGGAGTGCGCCGTTGTGCCCGGTTCGGCGGCCTTTCGCCGAACGAACGGGGAGTCTGTTGACCATGCGCGCACCGCACGCGCTCGCCGCCACCTGCGTGGCCGTCTCTGCCGCGCTTGTGCTCACCGCCTGCGGCGGCTCGAAGAAGGACGACGGCAAGATCGAGGACCCGGGCAAGGACGTCACGACGTCGGCCCCCGCGCCGACGACGACATCGGCCGCGCCGTCGCCGACCGCGTCGGGGGCGAAGCGGCCGGTGATCACGCTGCCTTCCGACGCGAAGGACGTCTTCGAGGACGCGCACACGGGTGACCCCGTGAAGGACGCCGTCCTCGCCGACAACGCCGGTTACGTCCTCGCGATGGACGAGGGTGTCTTCAAGGGCACGACGACCGAGAATCTCGGCTTCTACGCCACCGAGAAGGGCCTCGCGAACGCGATCAGCTATGTCCAAGGTGTTCACGACAAGGGCCTTGTGTGGACGGGAACGGTGCGGTTCTTCGACCGCAAGGTCACGCTGGAGGACGCTGACGACGCGTCGGTCGTCTACTGCTCCGACGAGAGCAAGGCCTTCCCCAAGCACGTCAGCTCCGGCAAAGTCGACAAGTCCGCCACAACGTCTCGTAGTTACGTCCTGTACAGCACCCATGCGAAGAAGAGCGCGCAGGGGGTCTGGCAGACGACCGACATCGTCTCCGAGCGGGGGTCGAAGCAGTGCCAGCCGTGACGCGGCGGATACAGCGGGCGCTGCTGGTCGGATCCGCGGCAGCCTTGACGACCGCGCTGCTCCAGGTCCCCGCGCACGCGGACCTGGGCGACCTCGGCAACGCGGGCGGTGGTGAGAAAGGGGGCAACATCACCGCCACCGCCGGCGTGCAGTACAACAGGGACAAGAACGGCACCTCGTCGTCCGGCCATCCGGCCGGTCCGCTCACGCCCGTCCGAAGTTGGAAGCCGCCGGCGTGCTGGTACGAGCCGTACTACACCCCCGCCCAGCTCAAGGCGGAGCGGGAGAGAGTGTGGGCTCAACCGTCCGTCGGCAACGAATGGGTCGTGGGGCAGAAGGACCACTACGAGAACGGCAAGCCGTACACCGACTTCAACGTGGACAAGACCGGCAAGGGCTACTGGTGGTACGGCTACGTGCCGAACCCCGGCGCGCCCGGCTGGGACCAGTGTCAGGACCCGCCCTTCTGGGTCGACAAGGGCGACACCCCGCCCGCCGCCCACCACAACGTGATCACGCCCGAGGTGCTCGCGGAACTGGCCTACAACGAGATCCGCATCCCCACCGGCGACGCCACCATCAACCCCGCCGGCAAGCAGGGCGTGAACATCCCCACCTGGGTGTGGATGGACCCCACCGTCTTCCACCCGGTGTCGGTCACCGCCTTCCTCCCCGACTACAACGTCTCCGCGACGACGACCGCGACGCCCTCCGGGTTCACGATCGACCCCGGGACGTCGTACGCGCAGACGTACCCCGCGTCGGGGAAGTGCAAGGGCACGGGGACGGCGTGGACGCCGGGGGCGGGGAACGTGCCGCCGTGCGGGGTGGTGTACCTCAAGGACTCCGGCAACGGGACGTACACCATGAACATCACCGTGACCTGGAACATCACCTGGGTCGGGACCGGGCACCCGAACCCGACGAAGCTGCCGACGGGGACGTTCGCGAGCCACCAGACCGTCACCGTACGGGAGATCCAGTCCGTCAACCGCTGAGCCGGGCCGGGGGCCCGGGACGGGGAGTCCCGGGCACCCGGCGGCCGGTCAGTCGACCTCGGCGACCGCCTGGGCGAACTGCGCCGCGTACAGCCGGGCGTACGCGCCCTGCGCGGCGAGCAGCTCGTCGTGCGTGCCCTGCTCCACGATCGCGCCGGACTCCATCACCAGGATGACGTCGGCGTCGCGGATCGTGGACAGCCGGTGGGCGATCACGAAGCTGGTACGGCCGTGGCTGAGCCGGGCCATCGCGCGCTGGATGAGCACCTCGGTGCGGGTGTCGACGGAGCTGGTGGCCTCGTCGAGGACCAGGATCACCGGGTCGGACAGGAAGGCCCGCGCGATCGTGATGAGCTGCTTCTCGCCCGCGCTGACGCCCGTGCCCTCGTCGTCGAGGACGGTGTCGTAGCCGTCCGGGAGGGTGCGGATGAAGCGGTCGGCGTGCGCGGCGCGCGCGGCCGCCTCGATGTCCTCGCGGGTGGCGTCCTCGTGGCCGTAGCCGATGTTCTCGGCGATGGTGCCGCCGAAGAGCCAGGTGTCCTGGAGCACCATGCCGATGGACGAGCGCAGGTCCTCGCGGGACATCGCGGCGATGTCCACGTCGTCCAGGGTGATCCGGCCGCCGGTCACCTCGTAGAACCGCATCAGCAGGTTGACCAGGGTGGTCTTGCCCGCGCCCGTGGGTCCGACGATCGCGACGGTCTGGCCGGGGCGGACGCTGAGCGACAGGCCGTCGATGAGCGGCTTGTCCGGGTCGTAGCGGAAGGCGACCTTCTCCAGCGCGACACGGCCGGTCAGCGCGGCCGGGCGGGCCGGGACGGCCGGTTCCGGGGACTGCTCCTCGGCGTCCAGCAGCTCGAAGACCCGCTCGGCGGAGGCGACCCCGGACTGGATCAGGTTGGCCATGCTCGCGACCTGCGTCAGCGGCTGGCTGAACTGCCGCGAGTACTGGATGAACGCCTGCACGTCGCCGATCGACAGCGCGCCGGACGCGACCCGCAGCCCGCCGACGACGGCGATCAGCACGTACTGGAGGTTGCCGATGAACATCATCAGCGGCTGGATCGTGCCGGACAGGAACTGCGCCTTGAAACCGGCCTCGTAGAGCGCCTCGTTCTCCTGCCGGAAGGTTTCGGCGGACTCCTGCTGGCGGCCGAAGACCTTCACCAGGCTGTGGCCGGTGTACATCTCCTCGATGTGCGCGTTCAGCGTGCCGGTCGTCTTCCACTGCTGGACGAACTGCGGCTGCGCGCGCTTGCCGACCCGCGTCGCGATCAGCAGCGTCAGCGGCACCGTGGCGAGCGCGACCAGGGCCAGCAGCCAGGAGATCCAGAACATCATCGCCAGCACGCCGACGATGGTCAGCAGCGAGTTGATCAGCTGGCCCATGGTCTGCTGCATGGTCTGGCCGATGTTGTCGATGTCGTTCGTGGCCCGGCTGAGGACCTCGCCGCGCGGCTGCTTGTCGAAGTACGACAGCGGCAGCCGGGAGATCTTCGCCTCGACGTCGCGGCGCAGCCGGAAGACCGTGCGGTTGATGACCGTCGTCGCCGTCCGCATCTGGACGACGCTGAACACCGAGGCCGCCAGGTACACCCCGAGGGCGAGCAGCAGGACCGCGCCGATCGCGCCGAAGTCCATGCCCTGGCCGGGGGTGAAGTCGATACCGGACAGCATGTCCGCCACGCCGCCCTTGCCGTGGGCACGCAGGTAGTCGAGCGCCTGCTCCTTCGAGCCGCCCTTGAGCTGGCGGCCGATGACGCCCGCGAAGATCAGGTCGGTGGCGTGGCCGAGGATACGGGGCCCGGTCACGGCGAGGGCGACGCTGACCAGGCCGACCGCGAGGACGACGTAGAGCAGGGCGCGGTCGGGCCGCATGAGGCCGATCAGGCGCTTGGAGGAGCCCTTGAAGTCCATGGAGCGCTCGATGGGTCCGCCGCTCATGAAGCGGGCGGGGCCGCCCATGGGGCGCGGGCCGCGCTGGGCGGTGGACATGACGCCCTTGCCGCCGGGCTTGTCCGGCCCGCCGCCGGGAGCCTTGTCGCCGGGACCGCCGGGGGCTGTGCCGCCGGGACCGCCGGGGGTCTTGTCGGCGGGACCGCCGTGGGGGGCGTCGCTCATGCCGCCGCCTCCTGCTCGGTCAGCTGGGACAACACGATCTCCCGGTAGGTCTCGTTCGTGGCCATCAGCTCGTTGTGGGTGCCGGTGCCGACGACCCGCCCCTCGTCGAGGACGACGATCCGGTCGGCGTCACGGATCGTGGACACCCGCTGGGCCACGATCACGACCGTCGCGTCCGCCGTCTCCGCGCCGAGCGCCCGCCGCAGCGCCGCGTCCGTCGCGTAGTCCAGCGCCGAGAAGGAGTCGTCGAAGAGGTAGATCTCCGGGCGCCGCACCAGCGCCCGCGCGATCGCGAGCCGCTGCCGCTGCCCGCCGGAGACATTGCTGCCGCCCTGCGCGATCTCCGCGTCGAGGCCGCCGTCCAGGCGCTCGACGAAGTCCTTGGCCTGCGCCACCTCCAGCGCGTGCCACAGCTCCTCGTCCGTCGCGTCGGGCTTGCCGTAGCGCAGGTTGGAGGCGACGGTGCCGGAGAAGAGGTACGGCTTCTGCGGCACCAGGCCGACCGTCTCGGCGAGCAGCGCGGGGTCGAGTTCCGCGACGTCCTCGCCGTCGATGAGCACCCGGCCGCCCGTCGCGTCGTACAGCCGCGGGATCAGGCCGAGCAGGGTCGACTTGCCGCTGCCCGTGGAGCCGATCACCGCGGTCGTCTCGCCGGGGCGGGCGATGAGGTCGATGCCGCGCAGCACCGCGACCTCGGCGCCGGGGTAGGCGAAGTCGACGTCGAAGAGCTCCAGCTCGCCGTGCCGCTCCAGCGTCGTGATCGGCGCCTTCGGCGGGACGACGCTGGACTGCGTGCCCAGCACCTCCTGGATGCGCTCGGCGCACACCTCGGCGCGCGGCACCATCATGAACATGAAGGTGGCCATCATGACCGACATCAGGATCTGCATCAGATAGCTCAGGAAGGCCGTGAGCGCGCCGATCTGCATGCCGCCGCTGTCGATGCGGTGCGCACCGAACCACAGCACGGCCACGCTCGACAGGTTCACGATCGCCATCACCGTCGGGAACATCAGCGCGAGCAGCCGCCCGGAGGCCAGCGAGACCGCCGTGACCTCCTCGTTCGCGGTGCCGAAGCGGCGCTGCTCGTAGTCGTCCTTGACGAAGGCGCGGATCACCCGGATGCCGGTGATCTGCTCGCGCAGTACCCGGTTCACCGTGTCGACGCGCTTCTGCATCGTCCGGAAGATCGGGCGCAGCCTGCGGATGATCAGGCTCACGGCGATGCCCAGCACCGGCACCACGGCCAGCAGCAGCGACGACAGCGGCACGTCCTGGCCGAGCGCCATCACGATGCCGCCCACGCACATGATCGGCGCGGACACCATCATCGTGAACGACATCAGCACCAGCATCTGGACCTGCTGGACGTCGTTGGTGGTGCGGGTGATCAGCGAGGGGGCGCCGAACTGCCCGACCTCGCGTGCGGAGAAGCTCTGCACCTGGTCGAAGACCGCCGCGCGGATGTCCCGCCCGATCGCCATCGACGTCCGCGCGCCGTAGTACACCGCGCAGATCGCGCACAGCACCTGCACGACGGTCACGCCGAGCATGGTCGCGCCCATGCCGACGATGTAGCCGGAGTCACCCTTGACCACGCCGTTGTCGATGATGTCGGCGTTGAGGGTGGGCAGGAAGAGGGCGGCAAGGGTCGAGACGAACTGCAGGGCCACCAGCGCGCCGATGGGGCGCTTGTACGGTCCCAGGTGGGACCGCAGGAGTCGGATCAGCACACTGACTACCTCGGGGTCGGTCGGTACGGGAAGGGGCGGCGCTCGGCTCTCTCACGACATCAAGACATCACGACATCACGACAGGCCCGGCACCGGCGAAGGACGACGGCACCGTGCCTTTTCCCTTCAGGACGCCGTACCGTCCGTGCAGGGTTGAGCGGCCGCCCCGCGGCGGCGCGCAACCCTATCGTCGGACATCGCGCCGCCGCATCCGGTTAAAGAGAGGCAAAAGCTCCCGCGTCGCCCGGGTCGCCGGGGTCACGTGGGTCGCACACGTCGCACGCCCCGGCCCCCGCTCCCGCCGAACCCCGCCGTACCCCACCGACGGTCCCTGCGGCCCCGACACAGGCCCCGACGCCGACCGGCGCCCCGGGCCGCCGGTCACAGCGCGGCGAAAGCCCCCGGATGGGTCTGCTCGCGCACCGCGATGAACTGCTGCCGCACCGCCGAGCCGACCGCCGGTCCGCCGCCGCCGTGTCCGGGCCCGCCCGGCCCCGTACCGTCCTGCCCCGGGCCGTCCGGCTCCACCGCGTCCTCCGGGTCGAGCACCTTGGTGCCCGCGGGCTGCGGCCACGCGGGCGGCTCGCTCTGCGCCTGCGAGCCCAGCACCGCGCCCAGCGACCAGGCCGCCTGCCGGGCCGCGCCGATCGCCGCGTACTCCGCCGCCGGCGGCACCGCCACGAACGTCCCGAAGATCGACGGCGCCAGCGCCCGGACGGCCGGCAGCTCCGCCGCCGCGCCCAGCAGCACCACCCGGCGGATCTCCACGCCCTTGCCGCGCAGCACGTCCAGCGCGTCCGCGAGCCCGCACAGCATGCCCTCGAAGGCCGCGCGGGCCAGGTGCTCCGGCTTCATCGACTCGCGCCGCAGCCCGGCCAGCGTGCCCGCGGTGTGCGGCAGGTCCGGGGTGCGCTCGCCCTCCAGATAGGGGAGCAGGACGAGCCCGTACGCGCCGGGCGTCGAGGCCAGCGCCAGCTCCGAGAGCCCGGCGAGGTCCGTGCCGAGCAGTTCGGCGGCGCCGCGCAGCGTCCGTACGGCGTTGCGGACCTGGAGGACGGGCAGGTGGCGGCCGGTCGCGTCGGCGAAGGCGGTGACGGTGCCGGTCGGGTCCTTCAGCGCCTCGTGGTGGACGGCGAAGACGCTGCCGCCCGCGCCCAGCGACACCACCGCGTCGCCGGGCCCGACACCCAGCCCCAGGGCGGCGGCCATGGTGTCGCCCGTACCGGCCGAGATCAGCAGGCCCTCGGGCGTCTGCCCGGCCGGCTCGGCGGGCCCCAGCACCTCGGGCAGCGCCACGGAGCGGCCGAGAGCGCGCTCGACGAGGTCGGGGCGGTACTCGCCGGTGGCCGCCGACCAGTAGCCGGTGCCCGACGCGTCACCGCGGTCGGTGGTGCGGCGGGCGGGCTGCCCGAGCAACTGCCACACCAGCCAGTCGTGCGGCAGCATCACCTCGGCGACGCGCGCCGCCGCGGCCGGCTCGTGCTGGGCCAGCCAGCGCAGCTTCGCCACCGGGTACGCGGCCTGCGGCTGCGCGCCCACCGCGTCCGCCCAGCCCGCGGGCCCGCCCAGCTCCTGGAGCAGATCCGCGGCCTGCGTCTGCGCGCGGTTGTCGCCGCGCAGCATCGCGGGCCGTACGGTCACACCGCCCGCGTCCAGCGCGACCAGCCCGTGCTGCTGGCCGCACACCCCGATCGCCTGCACACCCTCCAGCACCCCGCCCTTGGCCGCCTCGCCCAGCGACAGCAGCCAGGCCTGCGGGTCCAGCTCGGACGGCTTGCCGCCGTCCGGCACCTCGTGGGGTGCGTAACCCTGCCGCAGGATCTCACCGGTGTCCGTGTCGCAGACGACGACGGTGGTGCCCGCGGAGGAGTTGTCTATACCGGCCACTTTGCCCATGGGCCGATGATGCCGCACCGGGCGGCCCGCGCGCCGCGCGGCCCGCCGTCCGGTGCGCCCCGGCGGGCTCAGGTGTTCGAGGTGCCCCAGTCGTCCTGGGACGCGCTGCCGTTACGCATCGCCCGCACCTTCTCGGCGAGCGGCTCGGGCAGCCGCGGCCCGACCTTGACGACGACCGTGTCCGCCGCCCGCACCGCCGCCGTACGGCTCTGCTGCGCGGCGCTCTCCGCGGCGTTGCGCACCGCCGGGTTCTGGACGAAGGCCTGACCGGCCCTGACCAGCTGCTCGTACCGTTCCCGGCCCGCCCTGGCACCGATCACGAACCCGACCGCGGCCCCCGCGATGAACGTCAGCTTGTAGCGCATGGCTCCACCATCCTCGCTGCGGCCGTACCCCTGGCGGCCGCGTCGCTCGTCATTGCTGGTCCTGCTCGTCGTGGCTGGGCGCCTACCCTCCGCGCCCGAGCCGCAACCCGGCAGCTAAGGGTTGGCGGAGCACCCCCCCACTTGCGCTAATGTATGTGTCGCACCGAACGCGCGCCTTCCGGGAAGCCTCCGGCGGGTGCATTCGGTGCACGCGAAGCGATCCCCTGTAGCTCAATTGGCAGAGCAGCCGGCTGTTAACCGGCAGGTTACTGGTTCGAGTCCAGTCGGGGGAGCTTCGGTCCCCTGTAGCTCAATTGGCAGAGCAGCCGGCTGTTAACCGGCAGGTTACTGGTTCGAGTCCAGTCGGGGGAGCGCACGACCAGGGACCCCGTTGGGGTCCTTTTTCGTACCCGCGGGAACCATCCGCCTGCCCCGGGGAGTCCACCTGATGCCGCGTCTGTGACCCACGAGGGCGACAGATCGTATGAGCAGCTATGCTGCGGCAGACGGCGCACGCCACGCCGTACGGGGCGGTAGCTCAGCCGGTTAGAGCAGCGGACTCATAATCCGCCGGTCCTGGGTTCGAGTCCCAGCCGCCCCACCGAGGCCCCCCTCGGGCATGCCCGCTGAGCTGCGGGTTTGCGCCCGGGGTGGGGCTCGGTGCGAGAGATTTCGTGAGCCGGCGGCAACGCCGTGAGCGTCACCGACGCGCTACCGCGTACGGCCGAGACCCGCCGGGACCCGCCCCCGTCGAAGAGTCCGCGGAGACGACCGAGCTGAGCGGCGGCATCGGCCGCGTCCACTCCGGGACTCCGGCGGAACGTGACGCCGGTGGCGGCGCTGTCGTCGGGAATTTCCGGCAAGGCGGGGGTGGCTGGATATTCCGGAAGAGCTGCGCGACGTCTTGGGGCCGGTGCGCGCCGGGGGTGGTGGCGAAGAAGTCTGGGCCGAGGTCGGGGAGGCGTTCTGCGTCGCCGTTCCCGACGACGTCAGGAGTTTCCTCGACGCCTACGGTGGTGTCTGGGTGTCGGAATTCCTGTCCATCGTCCCGCCCGGCGCTCTCGTCGAATGCCAGGGGTTCTTTCGGGAGTCGCTCGCCGCTGTGCGAGAAATCCCGGATCCGTGGCTTCCCGAGGTGCGGGGCATGTTCGTGTGGGGAAGCACCGTCGAGGCCGACGTGCTGTTCATGGTGCAGCGACCGGCCGGCTGGCGCGTGGCGGCGTGGGTGCGGCAGCGGCACGAATGGTATGAATCGGACCTGCCTCTGATGGAATGGGCGTCCTTTGCCTTCTCCGGTCGGCGGGACATTCTGTGGCTTCCCGAGTGGGAGTACCCTCTCGATATATCGGACATGTGACGCGGCTCGGATCCGACTTTTTCCGCCTTGGAGTCGTGGATTCAGGCAGATCCTGACCGATGACCGGACCGATTCCCCGCTCTCGCACCACTGTTTGCCGGGGAAGCGCCGTTTCGGCAGAGCGCCGTAAAAGGAGCGGGGAATACCGGCCGACCGGGAAGGGGGGCGCCCCGCGTCCGCCGGGAATGCGCCGCCGGGGGCTCTGGTCCGTGCCGGGGCGTTCGGGGGAGACTGGGGGCCCAGCCGTTCGCGCGAAGGGGAGCGTCGTGCGCGCACACGAGAACCAGGCAGCCCAGCGGGCGGGCGCGCAGGCCGCGCGCGGCCCCGCGCCCGTGCCGGGCACGGCGGGCGGACGGCTGCTCGGTCTGCAACGCCTCGTGGGGAACGCGGCGGTGGCGCGTATCGCGCAGCGGGAGCGGCAGGCGCACGAGCCCGGCTGCGGGCACCCGGAGACGGAAGGCACCGGGGAGGAGGCGGCCGTTCAGCGGCGGACGCCGGTGGGGGAGGTGCTGGCCTCGCCGGGCAGCCCCCTGGAGCCGCGTATCCGCAGCAGGGCGGAACAGGCGTACGGCATGAGTTTCGGCCACGTCCGGGTGCACACCGGCCCGGTCGCACAGCGCTCGGCGGCGGACTTCGGCGCGCTCGCCTACACCACCGGCTCGCACATCGTCAGCGGCGAACCGCGCCTGGACGACGAGACGTTGTTCCACGAGGTCGACCACGTCCACCAGCAGGCCGTGGGCCCGGTGGCGGGGACCGACAACGGTACGGGCGCGAGGGTGTCCAGCCCGGACGACGCCTTCGAGCGGAGCGCCGCCGCCAACGGCCGCAGGCTCGCCCGGGGGCTGGCCCCGGACCTCGCGCCGCCCGGCGCCTCCGGGCATCCCGCCTCCGTGCAGCGGGCGCCCGTCGCCGTCCACGGTTCCGCCGTGGCGGTGCAGCGCAAGGGCCACGACAAGCTCAAGGACCAGCTCAGGCCCCAGAAGTCCACGTTCGACTCGCTGGCCTCCTGGGTCAGGAAGCCCGCCCCCGAGAGCCCGGTCATCGCGTCGGTCCGGGACGCGCTCCAGGCCTACGACGACTCGCCCCAGCGCGACCCCGAGCGCTGCATGGCGCAACTGGCCACCATCCAGATGCGGGTGTACGACCTCATGGACGAGGCGCAGAAGGCCGAGCGGGCCTATCTGGAGGAGGCGCTGCGGGTCATCACGGGCGAACTGGAGGTGCTGGGCGGCCAGGTGGCGCGCGACGGTCGTATGCCCGCCGCCGCCCGGGTCCCGTACCAGGACATGACCGACCGGGGCCCGCTGTGGAAGGACGCGGAGTACCAGGACGGGACCACCAACCTGGGTATGAGCGGCGCCAGTTACGTCCGCGAGCTGTCGGAGATGAACCGGGCCGACCAGCGCCGGGAGATCGGCGGACGGAGCGACGACGCCTGGGTGCAGGACGTCCGGACGAAGCTGAAGAACGCGCTCAGGCAGAGCGTGGTCGCCCACTACACCCCGAAGGCCCGCTACGACGCGATCGCGGCGTCCGGCGAGTACACGCTCAAGTCGAAGACGGAGCTGGACCGGGAGGGCGTCGGCGAGAAGCACAACACCATGAACGTCGACAAGCACATGCTCGCCAACGACGGATTCGTGTTCTTCTACATCGAGCCCGCGGGCATGAAGGGCCGCAAGTCCCGCTTCGCGGTGGGCAAGGAGGACGAGGGCAACGACAAGGCCCGTATCGAACTCGGGCTGGCGGAGTCCGGCCTGCTCAGCCAGGGCTGGATCATGCTGAGCGACCTCGTGCAGCGCGACTACCCGGAGCTGCGCACGGTCCGCGGCACGCCGGGCCAGGTGGCGGACTCCGCGAAGTCCGGTGAGGCCACCGACACCACGCGCACGTTCAAACGGGGCGTGCCGGACGACGACAAGTTCATGGAGTCCTTCTCCGCCTTCAAGGACATCGACGACATCGAAAGCCGCCAGTCGCACCAACTCGCCCGCCAGTACGCCCTCATGGACCCGGGCAGCCGCATGGTCTACGGACCGGAGAAGCACCTGGAGCGCCCCGAGCTGCTCCACAACAACATCCTCGCCGACAGCGACATCCTGCCCGGACTGGTCGACCGCGTGGTGGTCGAGATCATGCGCTTCGAGCAGAGCAACCCCGCCCTCGCGAAGTCGCTGAAGACGAAGAGCGGCCCGGACCTGATGGACTTCCTGCTGCGCAACGTGGTGAAGGTCCAGGCGATGATCCCCAACTCCGTGGACATCGCCGAGGCCGGGATCGACATCGTGGAAGGTTCCTGACGCGACGGCGGGCAGCGCGCGGTGGCCGGCTCGCGGTGCCTGTCCTCCGCGCCGCCGCAGTGCGGGGTCGCCTGCGGCGGGGGCTGAGCCGGCGCTTCCCGCGCACGGACGTGTGACATGCCCCGGGGACGCGGGCACGGTATGGCGCCGGGGCGCGGGCTCCGGGGGCTCGCGTGGGATCATCCGGGTATGGGCGGGGACCTGGAAGTGAGTGCGCTGGCGATCAATGTCACGATCCCGCAGGCGCTGCAGTGGACGGACACGCGACGGGGTGAGGCGTTCAGGCTCACCACGCTCAACGTCAGGCTGCTCCCGGACGGTCACCTCGCGGTGAAGGCCTACGGTCGACCCGTCGCCGGGGGGCGGGGCGCGTACGTGTCGTTCCCGGTTCCCGACACGGCCGAACTCGCGTCGCTGGTCGCGGACGCCGCCAGTCGTGCCGGGAGCCTGTGGGCTGCCCACCGCGGTCTCGGCTGAGGCCGCCTCGACCCCCGGTGCCGTTCGCGCGCCCCGGGCGCGCGGTCAGAAGGACGGGTCGCAGAGGAGGGCGTTGAGGGCCGCGTTGATCGCGATGCCCTGGGCGTCGGTCAGCGGGTGGTCGGGGGTGCTGAAGCGCTGGGCGGCCTGGTGGCCAGTGCCGTCGCCGCGGCCCGCGAGGACCTGGCACTGGGTGCGGGCGGAGGCGATCGTCCGGTCCGGGTCGGCCGCGAGGGCGGGGTCGATCTGCTGGAGGGAGCCGATGACCAGCTGCTGCGTGGCCGGGTCCGGCTTCGCTGGGACGCCCGCGCCGCTCGTGTCGCCCGCGGTGGAGTCTGCGGTGGAGGCTGAGTCGGAGGGGGACGCGGGCTGGGTGGTGGCCGAGGTGGTGGACCGGCCGTCGGTGTCGCTGTCCTTGTGGTCGGACGAGCACGCGGTGAGGGTGACGAGCGCGGCTGCTGCGACGGCCGCGGCGGCGATTCGGATACGCATCGGGCCAGCGTCGCGGAGCCGCGGGTGCGGGGCGGGCGCTGTGACGCAGGTGTGACGGGGCCGGGACGGAACGGCGTGTTCAGCGGGGCAACTCCGCGCGCTCAGAAGACAGGTGGAGGGAAGTCGGCGCAGGCCGACGAAGGACGGCTCTTCCACGATGGCTTCCCGCAGCGGTGGTTCTGCGGTGCGAGGGGTCAATTGTCGTGCTTTAGGCGCGACATGACGTGGCGTCAGGCGTAGGGTGCACGGCATGGTCGCCGACGGGGGAGACGGAGGAGGCGGGGGAGACGCCGACAGGGGCGGCGCTGCCCGGCCCAGTGCCGTGGCGACACCGTCCTGGGCCGTGCGGATCCGCCGGGCCGACGGGGAGATCGCGGGCAGCGGCATCCTGCTGAGCCCCGACCGGGTGCTGACCGCCGCGCATGTGCTGGGGCGTGACGAGGAGGTCGTCGCGGAGTTCGTCGGCGCCGGGGGCGCGCACGTGCCGCGCGTCGCGGCCCGGGTCGCCGGGGACGCCTACCGGCCGGAGGAGCGGGACGCGGACGGCGACCCGAGCGGCGACGTCGCCCTGCTCGCGCTGGACCGCCCGCGCCCGCCCGGTGAGGCCACGACGCTGCACCGGCTGTCCGCGCCGGGCCGCGAGGTGCGGATGTACGGCTTCCCCGCCGACTTCAACGGCGGCCTGTGGCTGCCCGCCACGATCATCGGCGGCTGCGGGCGCGACGGGCAGGTCCAACTGCGCCCGCCCAGCCCGGCGGAGGCCGCCCGGCCCGGCTTCAGCGGCGGCGGGGTCGTGGACCTCGCCACCGAGCAGGTCGTCGGCATGGTGCTGGCCGGTCCCTCGGAACCCGTCGGCGGCTACTCCTTCATGAGCCCGGCCGAGACCGTCGTCCAGCACCTGCCGGACGTCGCCGACTGGACGGACGGCCCGGCCGCCGTCGACGAGGAGCTGCGGGCCCAGGAGTCCGCGGCCGGTCCGGCGCCGCTCGACCAGCCGTTCGCGGAACGGCTGGCCCGCTGGCTGCGCGGTGACGCGGCCGTACGCGGCGACGGCGCCGCACCGCAGGTGAAGATCAGCCTCGTGCCGGAGGACGACGCCGCGCGCGCGGCGACACTGCGCCGCGCGATCACCCTGGCCGACCGCGAACTGCGCACCAGCCTCTCGACCCGCCGCGCCTCGCTCGACGCGCCCGGGACCGTGCCCGCGGCGGGCGGCCTGGACCTCGCGCTGTACGTCGCGGGCAGCGACACCGCCTCGGTCGCCGAACGCATCGCGCTGCGGATGGGCCTCGGGCAGAACCGCGAACTGCCGCCCGCGCAGCGGATCGCGGCGGCCCGCGTGACGATCACGCTGGTCGTCGTCGGGGTGGACGCCGCCGCCGATCCCGCCTCGCTGCTCGATCTGCTGGCCGTGCTGGTCGCGGGCGGCAGCCGGGTGCTGCTCGCCTTCGGCACCGCCGGGGACCACTTCGCGCGGGCCCGCGACGAGCTGCTGGTACGCCCCGCCGTGCAGCGCAGGCAGCAGCTCGCCGCGCGCTACGCACGGATCTGCGGGACAGCCGCGCCCGAGCTGGACGGGCTCATGGCACGTGTGAAGGGGCCCGAGGAGACCGCCGACCTCGCCGACCGGGCCGTCCGCGCCCTCGTCCACGTCATCGCCGCCCGCGCCGAACTCACCGCCGGACGCGGCCCCTTCGCCCTCCCGCCGGACCGGGCGCCGGACCTGGGCCACTACGAACGCGTCGCCGCCCGCGCCGAGCACCGCATCCCGCCCGCGGTGACCGCGCTGACCGAACTGCTGCACCGGCGCAACGAGTTGCGCGGCCGCCTGGTCAACTACCGCCGGGTGTACGAGGAAGGGGCCGCCCGGACC
This sequence comes from Streptomyces sp. NPDC004031, assembly GCF_053604375.1. Lineage (NCBI taxonomy): Bacteria > Bacillati > Actinomycetota > Actinomycetes > Kitasatosporales > Streptomycetaceae > Streptomyces > Streptomyces sp. NPDC004031. The sequence continues at coordinate 30,586 of NZ_JBSGHL010000017.1, forward strand.
GAGGACCTCGCGGCCGACGACCTCTACCTCACCGCCCACCGGCTGCTGCACGAACGCCCCTGCGACGTCCCCGCGTCGGAGGCGGCGACCCGCGCGTACGTCGCCTTCGTCGACGGCCCTGTCCCCGGTCCACCCCCGGAGGAGCCCCAACCGGCCTGGGAGAGCGGTCCGTTGCCCCCGGCGGACGGTCCACCGCCGGGCGGGCGGCCCGCGGGCGAGCCGCCGGGCCCGCCCGAGCAGCCCCGCACCCCACCCGGCACCCCGCCCCGCCCACCGCAGCCGCCGCACGTCCCGGGCGCGCGTCCGGGCCCGCACCCGATCCCGCCGCCCCGCCCGCCGGGACCCCCGGCCGTACCGCCCGGCCCGCAGCCCGCGGGGCCCGGGGCACCACCCGCCGGACCCCCTGACGTACCCGCCGGGCCCGGGGACCCGCCCCCGCGAACCCCGGCGCAGGCCCCGCCGCGAACCCCGGCCCCACCCCGCACCCCGCCCCCCACGACCCCGCCGCCCGGCGGGGGAAGCGCGGGGCACCCCCGAGGGGGCCTGCCGCAGTGACCGCGACCGCCGAGGCCGGCGCCGGAGCCGCCCGCCCCTGCCCGTATCCCGACTGCCCCGGCACGGTCGGGCCCACCGGCTTCTGCGCCCGCTGCCGCCGCAGCGCCGCGAGCGCGCCCGCCGCCCCGAGCCCTCGTCCCCCGGCCGCCCCGGCGCAAGCCCGCGCGCAGACGCGCACGCACATCCCCGCGCAGCCCCCGGCGCACACCCCCGAGCGCCCCCGGCCCGCCCCCGGCACCGGCGGGCTGGACCGCGACGGGCTCGTGCAGCTCCCGAACGTCCCGCCGCCCCTGGACGAGGAGGCCGTCCGCCGTACCGCCCGCAGGCCCGAGGGAGGGCGGCCGTGCGGCACCCCGGAGTGCCCAGGCACGATCGGGGTCGGGTACGACGACGGGCCCGCCCCCGATCACGGCTTCTGCCCCGACTGCGGTACCCCGTACGACCTGCGGCCGCAGCTCGGTCCGGGGGACGTGGTCGCCGGGCAGTACGAGGTGCTGGGCTACCTCGCGCCCGGCGGCACCGGTTGGGTCTACCTCGCCCGGGACGTCGCGCTGCCGGACCAGCGGGTCGTGCTCAAGGCGCTGCTCAACACCTCGGACGCGGCGGCCCGCCGCAAGGCCGTCGAGGAGATGCGCTCGCTCACCAGCCTGCACCACCGCGACATCGTGCGGATCGTCAGCTCCACGCGGCACCGCGCCGACGGCCACGACGAGCCCGCGGACTACATCGTCATGGAGTACGTCGCGGGCAAACCGCTCGACCAGTTGCTGCGCACCTCCGTCGAGGAGCTTACCGAGCTGTTCGGGGAGCCCTTCGCGCTCGACCACGTCCTCACCTACGGCTGCAAGATCCTCGGTGCGCTGGAGTACCTGCACGACCAGGGGCTGCTCTACTGCGACATGAAGCCGGAGAACGTCATCCACTACGGCCGCGAGATCAAGGTCATCGACCTGGGCGCGGTCCGCCGGGCCGACGACCGGACCAGCGCGCTCGTCTACACGCCGTGGTTCGCGCCGCACAAGCGCGAGCGCGACACGCGCGGCTTCCTCGTCGACACCGACCTGTTCACGGTCGGCCGCACCCTGGAGGCGCTGGCCCGCCGTGCCGCGCCGCCCGCCGGGCTCGCCGCGCGCTCCTTCGACCGGCTCGTCGGCCGCGCCACGCACGACGAGCCCGCCGCCCGCTTCACCTCGGCGGCGCAGATGTCCCGCCAGCTGTGGGAGGTGCTGCGCGAGCACCGGGCGCTCGGCCGCGGCGAGCGCTACCCCGAGCGGTCCACCCGCTTCGAGCCGACCGCGCTGCTGTTCGGCGCGGACCTCGGGACCGTGCCCGCGCTCACCCACTGGACGGACCGTCCCGCGGGGGGCCCGCCGCCGGACCTGGCGGCGGGTCCGCCCAGCCCGCAGGAGACCGCCCGCGCGCTGCCCGGACCGATCGCCGACCCGGCCGACCCGGCGTCGGTGCTGCTCGGCGGCCTCGCCGGGGACGCACCCGAGCGCACCGCCGAACTGGTCCGGGAAGACCCGCAGTTGCGCACCGTCGAGATGGCGCTGTGGCTGTGCCGCTCGTACCTGCTGCGCGACCCCGCCGACACCGCGCAGGCCGAGCGCTGGCTCGCCGAGGCCGAGCGGCTGCTCGGGCCGGGAGCCGCGGGCTACGACTGGCGGCCGCCGTGGCACCGCGGGCTGCTGCACCTGACGCGCGGCGAAGTCCGCAAGGCCGAGGGGGAGTTCGCGGCCGTCTACGCGGCCGTACCGGGGGAGTGGGCGCCCAAACTGGCCCTCGGCTACTGCGCGGAACACCTGCGCGGGCGGCCGGGCCCGGACGTGCCGCCGCCCGCGTCCGACGCCGAACGGGCGGTCGCCGCGGAGGCCGAGGCACGCGCGGAGGCGGAGAGCACCGCCTACTACGAGGCCGTGTGGGAACGTGACCGCTCGCAGGCGAGCGCCGCGTTCGGGCTGGCGCGGCTGCGGCTGCGGCACGGCGACCGGGCGGGCGCGGTCCGCCACCTCGACCAGGTGCCGACGACGTCCCGCACCTACGACGCCGCCCGCGTCGCCGCCCTGCGCGTCCTGGCGGGCCGCCTCGACGGCAAGGCGCCCACCGCGGACGACCTGCGGCGGGCCGGCGAACGCCTCGCCCGGCTGCCGCACGACGACGCGCGCGAACGGCTCGTCGCCGAGATCCGCGAGAACGTTCTCGCCGGACGCCGCCCCCCGGACCGCCCCGCGCTGTGGCGGTACGCGCTCGGCCGCCGCCCGGACGGCCCCGACTTCGCCCCCCTGCCGCCCGGCGAACTGTTCGCGGGCACCGACAGCCTCGCCGGGCTCGCCGGGCTGCTGTACGGGTCGCTGCGCGCCCTCGCGGCCCAGGCCCCGCCCGCCCTGCGCGCCGAACTGCTCGACCGCGCCTACGCCATACGCCCCGAGAGCCTCGTCTGACCACGCGCCCGCCCGTAACGAACCCCGCAGCCCCCGCGGTTGCAGCCGCTCAGCGGTGAGGAGTCACAGCGACAGTGGACACCACGAACCCCGCGCACCCCGACAGGCCGGAGAGCGCCGAGAATGCGGAAGCCCCGGCGATCACCGTCGACCTGGCCGTCAGCCAGCAGAAGTACCTGCCCGCGGGCGGCGGCGTCCAGGAGCTGCATGCCGTCGTGACGGTCCGGGTCGGCGGGGCCGCGGGCGCCGTCCCCGGGCCCGCGCTCGCCGAGGTCCTCGTCGTCGACTGCTCCAGCTCGATGGACCGGCCCCCGGAGAAGTTCCGCGAGGCCAAGAAGGCCGCCGTCGCCGCGCTCCAACTCCTCCCCGACGGAACACCGTTCACGGTCGTGGCGGGCACCCACGAGGCCGCGCCCGCCTACCCGCCCGGCGGCGCCATGGCACTCGCCGACGACCTCACCCGGGCCGCGGCGACCGCCGCCGTGCACGAACTGGTCGCCGCGGGCGGTACGTGCCTGGGCCGCTGGCTGGACCTGGCCCGCCGCGAACTGGCCGCCCAGTCCGCGCCGATCCGGCACACCCTGCTGCTCACCGACGGGCGCGACGAGCACGGCCACTTCCTGCCGCTGGCGGGCGTACTGGACGACTGCGCGGGGCAGTTCGTGTGCCACGCCTGGGGCATCGGCACCGACTGGGACGCCCGGCTGCTGCTCGACGTGGCCGCCGCCCTGCACGGCAGCGCCGACGCCGTACGCGTCGAGTCCGACCTCGCCGAGCGGTACCGGACGCTGATGCGCGCCCTGCTGGCCAAGACCGTCCCCGAACTGACCGTCACCGTAGGGGCGTTGGCGCCCGGCGCCGAACTGCGGTACGTCAAGCAGACGTTCCCGCACGAGAAGCCCATGACGCCCGAACCGGACGAGCCCGGCACGTACGTCACGCGGGCCTGGGGCGAGGAGCTGCGCCGCTTCCACATCTGCCTCACCGCCGACCCCGAGGGCGAGCTGCGCGACCAGGACCTGCTCGCCGCCGAGGTGGCCGTACGCCTCCCCGCCGGATCACGTGTCGCGCCGCCCGCGTCGCAGCCGCTCGTCGTGCACTGGACGGACGACCCGGCCCTCTCCGGCCTCACCGACGGGCAGGTGGCGCACGCCCAGGTGTGGGAGGAGCTGGGCACCGCGGTCGCCGACGCGACCGACGCCCACGCCCGCGGGCAGCACGACCGGGCCGAGGCGCTGCTCGGCCGGGCCGTCGCCCTCGCCCACCGGGCGGGCGCCCGGCGGCTGCTGGCCGAACTGGCCCGGCTCGTCGAGATCCACGACGAGGACACCGGGCGCGTCACCCTGCGCTCCCACGTCGATCCGGTCGACTTCCAGCACCTGATGACCGCGAGCAGCCACACCACCCACGGCCCGGACGGCTCCGCGCCCGCCGGGCCGCCCCGGCAGGGCGGCGAACTGGTCCCCTGCCCGCGGTGCCACCACCGCTACCCCGCCCGCTCCCGCTACTGCGGCAACTGCGGTGCCACGATGGGGGCTTCGTCATGAGCGGAACCGACACCCCGACCGGGCCCGACACCCCGACCGGGATACGCGGCGGGGGCCGCCGCACGACCCCGTCCGACGCGGGCGGCCCCGGCGAGCCCGGATCCGGGTCCGGGCCGGGGCCGGGATCCGGCGGGACGCTGCGCGAGCTGACCCGGCGCCGTCTCGCGCTGCTCGCCCTCGTCCTGCTCACGACCGTCGCGCTGTTCGCGGCCTTCCAGGGCGTGCACGCCGACGCCCGCCCGCTGCGTACCGCCGACGTGCCCGGCATCCTCGCCGTCGACACCGCGATGGACGCGCTCCGGCAGGCCCAGCAGGACATCGACACCGCCGAGGACTACGCCGCGACCCACCCGGGGGAGAGCGCCTCCGGTACCGGCGCAGGCAGCAGCACCACCTTCCACACCCGTGTCTCGGTCGCCCACCAGAGCCTCGCGCGGGCCGCGGCCGCCGACGTGACCGGGGCGCAGGGGCGGCTGTCCATCCAGACCGTCACCGGCCTGATCACCACCTACTCCGGCTGGATCGAGGACGCCAACGCCCTGCCGCCCGGCTCCCTGCTGCACCAGGCGTACATCTCCTACGCGAAGTCCATGCTCGACGACACCGGCGCCGCCGCCGACGCCACCATCCTCGGCCGGCTGCGCGACCTCCAGGCCGGGCAGCAGGACAAGGCGCGCCACCACAGCCGCTTCGGGCCGCTGCTGTGGGCGGGCTGGAGCCTGGCCGTCCTGCTCGCGCTCGCGCTGCTGGTGCTGCTCGGCGAGGCGGCGCGGTTCAGCAGCGCGCGCTTCCGGCGGCGCTGGAACGTCCCGCTGATCGCCGCCCGCCTGCTGCTCGCGGGCGGCCTGGCCACGCTCGTCGCCTTCACCGTCCTCACCCACGCCGCGCTGCGCGACGCGCAGCAGGCGCTGGCCCCCACCCTGACGGGCGACGGCATCGCCAGCACCGGGGCGCACGCCTCCGCGCGCCTCGCCGGGACCGGCTTCCGCGCCGCCGCCGCGGACTGGATCGCGGTCGGCGGGCTCGTCCTCGCCGCGCTCGTCCTGCTGGCGCTGCAACCGCGCATCAACGAATACCGGGTCCGCGTCACCGCCTGGCGCCTGCCGCGCCCGCGCACCCTCGGGGCCGTCGCGGTGAGCCTCGCGCTGCTCGCCGCGCTCGGCGTCGTCGCCGTGCAGGCCACCGGCTGGAAAGGCTCGGTGACGCTGCTCGCCAACTGGACCGGCACACAGGAGCAGCAGTTCAAGGACAACGTCATCGACGACTTCCAGAAGCGGTACCGCATCCGCGTGGACTACGAGGGCAGCTCCGCCGAGAGCGCCGTCCTCGCCGCCGAGGTGGAAGCGGGCACCCCGCCCGACGTCGCCGTGCTGCCCGGACCCGGCGAACTCGCCGGATACGCCGAGAGCGGCCGGCTCACCCCCCTCGACGACATCGTGCGCCCCGCCGGCTTCGCCCCGACCTGGGTGCCGAAGGTCGACGGCCACTTCTACTGGGTCCCCATCAAGGCCGATCTCAAGAGCATGGTGTGGTACCCGTCGGCGCGGCAGGACGGCATCACCGCCGCCGCGCGCAAGCCCGCCTCCTGGTGCCTCGGCCTCGCCGACGGGGCCACGTCCGGCTGGCCCGGCTCGGACTGGATCGAGGACATCCTGCTGCAGCGCAGCGGCAAGGACGTCTACGAGCGGTGGGCGGCCGGCACGCTGCCGTGGACCGACTCCCACGTCAAGGACGCCTGGACGACCTGGTACGACCTCGTCCGGCCCGGCGGCCAGGCCGCCGCCCGGCACGCGCTGACCACGCCCTTCGGGCAGGCCGCGAAGGGCGTCGCCGGTCCGGCGCCCACGTGCGAGCTGGAGCACCAGTCCTCCTTCGCGCGCGGTGACGTGGGCTGGGCCGGGACGCCGGCCTCCTTCACCCATTCCGCCCAGCTCATCCCCGGCGCCCGGGGCGGCCCGGCCCGCTGGGAGGTCTCCGGCGACCTCGCGGCCGTCCTGCACGACACCCCGCAGGCCCACCAGCTCATCAGCTACCTCGCCTCCGACCGCGCCCAACGGGCCTGGGCCAGCACGCAGTCCGGCTTCTCCGTCCGCGGCTCCGTCCTGTCCGACACCCCGGCCGACCCGCTCACCGCCCGCATCACCGAGGCCCTGCGCGACCCGAAGGCCGTCCACTGCTACGACGCCTCCGACGCGATGCCCACCGCCGAGCGCGACGCCTTCGCGCTGGCCGTCCTGCGCTACCTGGCCGACCCGGCAACCCTGGAGGACCAGCTGACAGCCCTGCAGAGAACCCGCGACCAGGACGGGGAGACGGGGCTCACCGACGTGTGCACGCCGGGCTGAGCGCGCGGTGCGGCGGGGGCCGTCGGGGGCGGGCCCTCAGGGGACCAGCAGCGTCGCGCCCACCGTCGCGCGGGACGCCAGCTCCGCGTGGGCCGCGGGTGCCTCGGACAGCGGGCGGACCGCGTGGATCCGGGGCGTCAGCCGGCCCGCCGCCGCCTCCGCCAGCGCGCGGGACGCCGCCGCGTACTGCTCCGCCGCCGGGCGGGCGAAGGCGATGCCCGCCGCCGCGACCACCGTCAGGCCGCGCACACCCAGCTCGTACGCGTCGAGCCGCACCCACGAACCCGACGTGAAACCGTACGTGCCGAAGCGCCCGCTGCCCTTGCGCAGGGTGCTCATCGCCTGCGCGGCCAGCTCGCCGCCCGCCGCGTCCAGCACCACGTCGGTCGCCCCGGCCCGCTCGGCCCAGCCCTCCTCCGCCCAGTCCACGACCCGGTCCGCGCCGAACTCCCCGGCGGCCCGCACCTTCCGCGCCCCGGACGCCGCCCCCACCACCGTCGCGCCCGCCGCCTTCGCGAGCTGCACCAGCAGCGACCCGACCCGCCCGGCCGCCGCCGTGACCAGCACCGTGTCCCCCTTCTCGACCCGCATCGCCGCCAGCAGCCCCGCCGCGAGCGCACCCGCCTGGAAGACGGCCACCGCCCGGTGCAGCTCCAACTCCTCCGGCAGCACGTGCACATCGGCCACCGCCGCCCGCGCCAACTCGGCGTAACCGCCCTGCGAGCCCGGTGTCGTCGCGACGACCCGGCGCCCCAGCAACCCGGCGTCCCCGTCCGGCCCCACCGCCACGACCCGACCGCCCACCTCCAGACCCGGCACGTACGGCAACGGGAACGGGTAGCCGCCCGACCGCACGATGACGTCCCCGTAGATCACCCCCGCCGCCTCCACCGCCACCACGACCTCACCGGCCGCCGGCCGCGGATCGTCCACGTCCACCACCCGCAGCACCTCCGGCGGCCCGAACTCCCGTACCTGCACCGCACGCATCGCCTGCCCCTCACCCGGGCCGCACACGCCGGGCGCGACACCGTGTCCCGCCCCGGACGACCCGTCCGGCACCGAGTCTCACCGCGCCCGCGCGGCCCCGGCAAGGAACATCAGCGGCGGTCTGTCGCGAACGGGACACTCCGCGGAAGCTGTCTCACCTGCGACGATTCGCCAGCGGTGGGACCGGTGGGACCTTCCCGGCAAAGTCGGGGCAAGCGGGCCCCGGGGGTTTCGTCACGCCACACCCGTCCCATAAGGTCCATGCGCCATGGATTACTGCTACGCGTGCCGCCGCCACCTCAACGGCGCATACTCCTGCCCGGGGTGCGGTACGCCGGCGGACCAACTGCAGCTCCCGCAGGTCGGGGAGACGGCACAACTCCCGCTCGTCCCCGCCGACGACGAGGCGCTGCCCTCCTCCGCCCGGCCCGGTGGCGGGCGGGCCGCCGCCCGCAACCGGGCCCGCACCCGCAAACGGCGGCGCAGCCGCGACCGGCAGCAGCGGGCCGCCGTCTACGGCGTCGGGGCGGTCGCCGTCGCCGGCGCGCTCGCGATGCTGTCCATGGCGGCGCTGTCCGGGGGCGGGGCGGCGCCGGCGCCGTCGGCCCCGGACGTACCCGACGGGACGTCGCCGTCCCCCGGCACGAGCGCGCCCGACGCGTCGGAGTCGCCGTCCGCGGCGGTGTCCGCGCCCACGGTGTCCGCGCCGCGTCACTCCCGGCCGCCGAGCGCGTCGCCCTCGACGACCTCCCCGACGGCGACGGCCTCCCGCCCCACGGTGCCCGTGACCCCGCGTCCCACCCGCACCACGGCTCCGCCGACGACGGCGCCGCCGCGGCCGTCCACGGTCCCGTCGTCGCCGTCGGCGTCGCCGACGTGCAAGCAGGTGCTTTGGTGGTGTGATTAGGGGGCGCTCCGTTCTGCGTGGTGCGGTGCGGTGTGCGACCTTCCCTTTGTGGGGGCTGAGCGCGCAGTTCCCCGCGCCCCTTACGCGGCGCCGCCGCCGCTGGGTCGGGGGCCGCCACGGGGCACCTCCTCGGAATGCGCGTTCGGCCTCTTACCTGGTCGGTGAGCCACCGACAGCGCATTCCTGCGGGGGCACCCCGCACCGTCCCCCTTTCAGCCGGTTGAGCGGCTGCCTGCCGGTGGGGGTGAGCGTTTGTGGGGTGCGGGCACCCGTTTTTCCACGGCGCGGGGCACGGCTGTGTGGGAGGGCACTCGTTTTCAGGGGCGGGGGGTACGGCTGTGTGGGAGGGCACCCGTTTTTCAGGGGCGGGGGGTACGGCTGTGTGGGAGGGCACTCGTTTTTAGGGGCGCGGGGAACTGCGCGACAAGCCACGACGGTGGGACGATCGCGACGCCCACCGCAACAGGCACCCCGGAGCGACAAGCCTCCGCCGGCGGAGGGGCGCGCGGCGGGCCGCAGGAGGCAACTCGGGGCGGGCTACGGGGTGAGGAGGGCGAGGAAGTCGCGGAAGGCGGCGGGCATGTCGACGGAGTCGGGGTCGAGGAGCCACTGGATCTGGAGGCCGTCCATCGCGGCGATGAGCAGCGTCGCGGCCCGCTCGGGCGTGAGTCCCCCGGGGAGCCGGTCCCCGTACGCCGCACGCAGTGCCTCCGCACCGCCTGCCCGGACCCGGGCGTACCGCTCGCGGAAGTGGTCCTGCGCGGGGTGGCCGTCGGTGACGCTGTCGCCGACGAGGACGGTGAAGGCCTGGACGATCCCGGGCCGGGTCGCGTTGTATTCGACGAGTTCGGCCACGATGTCGAGCGGCCACGCGCCCTGCGCGCGCAGCGCCGAGGAGGCCATGTCCCACTGGTCGCGCGCGTCGAGGACGGCGACGAGGAGTGCCTCTTTCGTGGGGAAGTGGTGCATGAGGCCTTGTTGGGTGAGGCCGACGCGTTCGGCGACGGCCGCGAGCGTGGCGCCGCGGTAGCCGCGTTCGGCGATGACCTCGGTGGCCGCCTGGATGATCTCCGCCCGGCGCTGTCCGCGGTCGCTTCTGGTCCTCGGCACGTGCTGCCCCCGCTCGGGTCACGGATCGGTATCCATACCTACCGTACGGCAGGCAAGTTGGCCCCGCGGGGCCAGCATGGAGCGATGACGGTGGACTCGAACGGCCTGGACGGTACGGCGGGGGACGCCGAGCGCGAAGCCGCCGTGGAGGCGGCGCTGCGTGCCCTCGGCCTGGACGACAAGGCGCGGTTGCTGGCGGGGCAGGACATGTGGTCGCTGCCCGCGCTGCCCGCGGTGGGGCTCGGCTCGCTGGTGATGTCGGACGGCCCGGTGGGGGTGCGAGGGCGGCGGTGGAGTGCGGACGACCCCTCCGTGGCGCTGCCGAGCCCGACCGCGCTGGCCGCGTCGTGGGATCCCGGACTCGCGCGCCGGGCGGGCCGGTTGCTGGCGCAGGAGGCGCACCGCAAGGGCGTGCACGTGCTGCTCGCGCCGACGGTCAATCTGCACCGCAGCCCGCTGGGCGGGCGGCACTTCGAGGCCTACAGCGAGGACCCGCTGCTGACGGGGGCGATCGGCACCGGGTACGTGCGGGGTGTGCAGGACGGCGGGGTCGGTGTCACCGTCAAGCACTTCGTGGGGAACGAGGCGGAGACCGACCGCTTCACCGTCGACAACCGCATCCCGGAGGGCGCGTTGCGCGAGCTGTACCTCGCGCCCTTCGAGGCGATCGTCGCGGACGCGCGGCCGTGGGGCGTCATGGCGGCGTACAACGCGGTGAACGGCGTGACGATGACGGAGCACGCCGCGCTCAACAACGGTGTGCTGCGGGGGGAATGGGGCTTCGACGGTGTCGTCGTCTCGGACTGGCTGGCCGCCCGTGACAGCGTGGCCGCGATCCGGGGCGGGCTCGACCTCGCGATGCCCGGACCGCGTACGGTCTACGGGCCGCCGCTGGCCGCCGCGGTGCGCGCGGGCGAGGTGCCGGAGGAGCTGGTGGACGCCGCCGTCCGCCGGGTGCTGCGGCTCGCCGCGCGGGCGGGGCTGCTGGCGGGCGTCTCCGCCGCCGTTCCCGAGGCCGACCGGCCCGCGCCGGTGGACGGGGACGCCCTGGCGCGGGAGATCGCCGTCCGGGGGTGCGTGCTGCTGCGCAACGAGGCGGTGGGGGAGGCGCCCGTGCTGCCGCTCGAAGGGGACGAACTGCGGCGGGGGGTCGCGGTGTTCGGGGCCGCCGCGCGGGAGCCGAGGATCCTCGGGGGCGGGTCCGCGCAGGTCTTTCCGGGGCATGTGGTGTCGCTGCTCGACGCGTTGGGCGCGGTACTGCCCGAGGGGACGCCGCTCACGTACGCCATGGGCGCGGATCCCGCCGAGGAACTGCCGTCCGCGGCGGGCGGGTTCGCGCTGCGGGCCGTCGCCCGTGCGGCGGACGGGCGCGAACTCGGCACCGAGCCGCTGCCCGGCGGGCAGGTGCAGTGGTTCGGCGAGATGCCGCCGGGTGTCGACTACGACGCGCTGCACTCCGTCGAGATCCGCGGTACCTTCACCCCGCGGGTGAGCGGCCCGCACCGCTTCGGGACCCGCGGCACGGGCGGCTTCGCCCTCACCGTCGGCGGTCATGTGCTGTACGAGGGCCCGCAGTTCGACCCGCACGGCGACCCCTTCGAGGCGTTCTTCGGCACCCCCACGCAGCGCGGCACCGTCGTGCTCACCGCGGGCGAGCCGGTGGACGTGAGCCTGCTGCACCTGCCGCCCAAGCCGGACGAACTCCCGCTGCCGGCGGTCGGGTTCAGCCTGCTGCACGCCGAACCCGAGCAGGACGGGGAGGCGTTGCTCGCCGAGGCGGAGGAGGCGGCGCGGGCCGCGCACACCGCGGTCGTGGTCGTCGGCACGACCGAACGCGTCGAGTCCGAGGGCTTCGACCGGCGCGACCTGCGGCTGCCGGGGCGGCAGGACGAACTGGTCGCGCGGGTCGCCGCGGCCAACCCGCGGACGGTGGTCGTCGTCAACTCCGGTGCGCCCGTGGAGCTTCCGTGGCGCGCCGACGTCGCCGCGGTCCTGCTGTGCTGGTTCCCCGGGCAGGAGGGCGGGGCCGCCCTCGCGGACGTGCTGCTCGGCGTGGAGGAGCCCGGGGGACGGCTGCCGACGACCTGGCCGGCGCGGCTCGCGGACGCGCCCGTCACGCAGGTCGTGCCGCGCGACGGCGTCCTCGCGTACGAGGAGGGGCCGGACGTGGGATACCGCGCCTGGCAGCGGGCCGGGGCGCCCGCCCCCGCGTACGCCTTCGGGCACGGGCTCGGGTACACGTCCTGGGCGTACGAGGAGCTGATCGCGCTGCCCGCGCAGGATCCGGCGCTGCTGGCGTCCGTGACCGTCCGGATCCGGAACACCGGGGCCCGCCCCGGACGGGAGGTCGTCCAGCTCTACCTCCACCGGACCACCCCGGCGGGCCCGGTCACCACCCTCGCGGGTTTCGCCGTGGTCACGGCGGCGCCGGGCGAGGTCGTGGTGACGGCGATCCCGCTCCCACGCAGGGCGGCGCAATCCTGGTCCCCCACCACCCATACCTGGGAGCTCCCCCCGTCCCCCCTCACCCTCTCAACCTCCACCCTGACGGTGGCCCTCGCCTGACCCCGCACCCGCCGGCGTGCCCCTTGCGCACCGGGGTGCCCCTTGCGGTGGGCGTCGCGACCTTCCCCGCCGTCGTGGCTGGTCGCGCAGTTCCCCGCGCCCCTGAAAAACGCTCACCCTGCGGGATGGGGGCACCCCCAGGCGCGCGTGGGGGCACCTCCCGGGCGAAGCCTGGGGGAGAACGGAGCGACCAGCCCCCACCGGCGGACGGTCGCGCGCGGCAGCGCGAGGCGCACCCCGGTGCGTCACCGCGGCGGTCGCGACGCGATTTCCGCCAGGAGGGTGGCCAGCTCGTGCTGGCCCTGGGGGTTGGGGTGGAACCAGTCCCACGTGCTGAGCTGGCCCGCGGTGAAGGCGTAGCGGAAGACGGCCCCGCCGTCGTACCGGCAGCGCACGTACTGCGCGCACACCGCGCCCATCGCCGCGTTGTAGGCGATGACCCGCTCGCGGACGGCGGTCCGGCGCGAGCGGGCGGCGGCGGTGTCGGAGCCGGGGTCGTCCAGCATCGTGGGGCACAGGCCGAGTTTCCAGAGCTGCTGGGCCAGGGGGTTGCCGCGGCCCACGGACCACAGATGCTGGAGGTCGGGGACGGAGGCGACGAGCACCTGTGTGGCGGGCAGCGTGCGGTGCAGGTAGCTCAGCGTCTTCGCGAAGTCCGCGCGGAAGCCGGCGACGGACGTCATCGCCGCGGTCGTCGAGCGGCACGCGTCGTTCGCGCCGATGAGGATCGTGACCATGGCCGGTTTGTGCGCGGCGGCGGCCTTCGCCTGGGCGGGGAGGTCGCGGACGCGGGCGCCGGTGCGGGCGAGGTTCCAGCTGCCGCCCGTGGTGACGCGGCTGGCGACGCTGCCGACGGTGTCGCGCGAGCCGGTCGCCCAGGAGACCTCGGGGCAGTCCAGCAGGGGCTTGCACGCGTCGAAGCCGCGGGTGATGGAGTCGCCGAGGGCGGCGACGGACGCCGGGTGGACGTTCCAGGGGTGCGCGGGGGCCGCGGGTGCGGGCCTGGGCGCGGAATGCGAGGTGTGTGCGGAGGGCGACCCGGCCGAGGGGCCCTTGGTCGCGGCGGGCGTCCCGCCCGTGGAGCATCCGCCCAGCAGAGCGGCACCGGCGACGAGCGCCAGGGAGTGTCGCAGGAGCGCGCGCATACGGGACTTCCCTCCGACGAGTGGGTGACATCCGCTACCAGCCCGACCGTACGTCACGCTCTCGGAGACGCCGCAAGGTAGCTTTTTCCCTGACACCCGGGTGAGATGACGGGAGGTCGGCATGACCGGGCGTCATACGTCTGGTGTTGTCCTGTTTGTCGTGAATAGTGCAGAATAAAGCCTGATGTTGCCCCGGGAGCAGCCGGTTCGGGTGGCGAGGCCGCTGGGGAAGGCGAACCTCGTCCCACACTGGAGGTACCGGTGACGACACGTGGTGTTCTGTACGTGCACGCCGCTCCGCGCGCGCTCTGCCCGCATGTCGAATGGGCCGTCGCGGGCGTCCTCGGCGTGCGCGTGAGCCTGGACTGGATCCGGCAGCCGGCCGCGCCCGGCACCTGGCGTGCCGAGTTCTCCTGGCAGGGCGAACCGGGCACCGCCTCCAAGCTGGCGTCCGCGCTGCGCGGCTGGCACCTGCTGCGTTTCGAGGTCACCGCGGAGCCTTCGGCGGGCTCGGAGGGCGAGCGCTACAGCGCCACGCCCGAGCTGGGCATCTTCCACGCCGTCATCGGCATGCACGGCGACATCCTGATCCCCGAGGACCGGCTGCGCGCGGCCATGCAGCGCGCCCGCAAGGGCGAGGCCGATCTGGAGGCGGAGCTGGCGCGCCTGCTGGGCAAGCCGTGGGACGACGAGCTGGAGCCCTTCCGCTACGCGGGTGAGGGCGCCCCGGTCCGCTGGCTGCACCAGGTCGTCTGAGGTCACCCGGACGGCCGCACCCGGCGCAGTGTGACCCGTTCGGGCCCTGCCGCGGCAGCGGTCCCGCACCGTAGCCTGCGCTCATGTCCGACAACCTCACCGTCGCGGTCCTCGGCACCGGCCTGATGGGCGCCGGGATGGCCCGCAACCTGTCCGCGGCCGGCCACCACGTCCGGGTCTGGAACCGTACGACCGCCAAGGCGAAGCCCCTCGCCGCCGACGGCATCGACGTCGTCACCGCCCCCGCCGACGCCGTACGCGGCGCCGACGCCGTGCTGACGATGCTGCTGGACGGCCCGGCCACCCTGGAGGTGCTGACCGCCGCCGAGCCCGCCCTTCCCGCCGGTGCCGTCTGGCTGCAGACGGGTACGGTCGGGCCCGAGGCGCAGGCGCTGCTCGCCGCCCGCGCCGCCGCCCACGACCTGCTCTTCGTCGACGCGCCCGTGCTCGGTACCCGCTCGGTGGCCGATTCCGGGCAGCTCACCGTGCTCGCGGCCGGGCCGGACGCCGCCCGGCCGGTCGCCGACAAGGTCTTCGACGCGATCGGGCGGACGACCGTATGGCTGTCCGGCGCGCCCGAGGAGGGCCCGGCCAGCCGGCTGAAGCTCGTCCTCAACAACTGGGTGCTGGCCCTGACCGCCGCGACCGGTGAGACGCTCGCCCTGGCCAAGGCGCTGGACGTCGACCCGGACCGCTTCTTCGAGGCCATCGAGGGCGGCGCGATGGATTCGCCGTACCTGCGGACGAAGGCCGCGGCCATCCTCGGCGGCGACTTCACCCCGAGCTTCACGGTCGAGGGCGCCGCCAAGGACCTGGACCTCATCGTCGCGGCCGGGCAGGCGGCGGGTGTGCGGATGGACGTCGCCTCGGCCGGTTCCGCCCGCTTCCGCCGGGCCGCCGCGCAGGGGCACGGCGGCGAGGACATGGCGGCGGGCTACTTCGCGAGCTGGGACGCGTAAGGCGGTGGAAAAACGGTGGACCCGGGGCGGGCACGCGGCCCGCCCCGGGTCTCCCGGCGCGCTCGTACGGCGGAGGTCAGCCGTTCCAGCTCCGCACGGCCAGGACGACGTTGTGGCCGCCGAAGCCGAAGGAGTCGTTGAGGGCCGCGATCGTGCCCTCGGGCAGCGGGCGGGCCTCGCCGGAGACGATGTCCGCGTCGGCCGCCGGGTCCTTGCTGACCAGGTTGATGGTCGGCGGGGCCAGCCGGTGGTGCATGGCCAGCACGGTGGCGACGGTCTCGATGCCGCCCGCGCCGCCCAGCAGGTGGCCGGTCATGGACTTGGTCGCGGAGACCGCCATGTGGTCCACGTCGTCGCCGAAGACGCTGCGCAGCGCCTTGATCTCCGCGATGTCGCCCTGCGGGGTGGACGTGGCGTGCGCGTTGACGTGCACGATCTCGGCCGGCTTGAGGTCGGAGTTGTCCAGCAGGTGCTGGAGGGCCGCCGCGATCCCGCGGCCGCTCGGCTCCGGCTGGGTGATGTGGTGGGCGTCGGCGGAGATCCCCTGCCCTATCACCTCGGCGTACACCCGGGCGCCGCGCGCCCGCGCGTGGTCCGCGGACTCCAGCACGATCACGCCCGCGCCCTCGCCCATGACGAAGCCGTTGCGGTCCGCGTCGAAGGGGCGGGAGGCGCCCTGCGGGTCGTCGTTGTTCTTGGACATCGCCATCATGTTGCCGAAGGCGACGATGGGCAGCGGGTGGATCGCCGCCTCGGTGCCGCCGGCCACCACCACGTCGGCGCGGCCGGTGCGGATCATCTCCACCGCGTAGCCGATGGCCTCGGCGCCCGAGGCGCACGCGCTGACCGGGGTGTGCACGCCGGCCCGCGCGTTGACCTCGATGCCGACGTTCGCGGCCGGGCTGTTGGGCATCAGCATCGGCACGGTGTGCGGGGAGACCTTGCGGACGCCCTGCTCCTTGAGCACGTCGTACTGCCCGAGGAGGGTCGTCACACCGCCGATGCCGGAGGCGATGACCGCGCCGAGCCGGTCCGGGTCGACCTTCTCGTCCTCGCCGGCCTTCGCGGTGTAGCCCGCGTCCGCCCATGCCTCGCGCGCGGCGATCAGCGCGAACTGCGCGCTGCGGTCCAGCTTGCGGGCCAGCGGCCGCGGCAGCACCTCGGCGGGTTCCACCGCGATCTGGGCGGCGATGCGGACCGGCAGTTCGGCGGCCCAGTCCTGTTCGAGCAGGCGCACGCCGGACCGTCCGGCCAGCAGCGCCTCCCAGGTCGACGCGCTGTCGCCACCCAGCGGTGTGGTTGCTCCGATACCGGTGACGACCACGGTGCGATTGGTCGGGCTCACAGGAATTGTCTCTCCACTCTAGAAGGGCGGGCGACAGGCGCGTCGTCCCGGTTGCCGGTCCCCGGGCCGAGGCCGAGGGATCGTTTCGGCCCGGTTACGGGCGTCAGGCCTGCTGGGCCTTGAGGATGTAGTCGGCCGCGTCGCCGACGGTCTTGAGGTTCTTGACGTCGTCGTCCGGGATCTTCACACCGAACCGCTCCTCGGCCGCCACGACGACCTCGACCATGGACAGCGAGTCGACGTCCAGGTCGTCGGTGAAGGACTTGTCGAGCTTGACGTCCTCGGTGGGGATGCCGGCGATCTCGTTCACGATCTCGGCGAGACCTTCGACGATCTCTTCCTGGGTGGCCATTGTCTTCGGGGCTCCTTGATGTGTAACCGAAAGCGACGGCGCGGGACTGCGGCGCCGCGGGGGTGTGACTAGGGGAGAGTAACCACAGTCGCCGCGTACACCAGACCCGCCCCGAAGCCGATGACCAGCGCGGTGTCACCGCTCTTGGCCGCACCGGTGGCGAGCAGCCGCTCCATGGCGAGCGGGATGGACGCGGCGGAGGTGTTGCCGGTGGTCTCGATGTCGCGGGCGACCGCGACATGGTCGGGCAGCTTGAGCGCCTTGATCATCGAGTCGATGATGCGCATGTTGGCCTGGTGCGGGATGAAGGCGTCCAGCTGGTCGGCGCTGACCCCGGCGGCGTCCAGCGCCTCCTGGGCGACCTTGGCCATCTCGAAGACCGCCCAGCGGAAGACCGCCTGGCCCTCCTGGGTGATGGCGGGGAACTTCACCTTGCCGGACGAGTCCACCGGAAGTTCGGCCGCCTCGGCGCCGCGGAAGTGCTCGTCCCACGACACGGTCTGCTTGATGGTCTCGGACTTGTCGCCCTCCGAGCCCCACACCGTCGGACCTATCGCCGGCACCTGGGAGGGGCCCACGATGACCGCGCCCGCGCCGTCGCCGAACAGGAAGGCCGTCGCCCGGTCCTCCAGGTCCGTCAGGTCGCTCAGCCGCTCCACACCGATCACCAGCACGTACTTGGCGGTGCCGTCGGTGACCATGCCCTTGGCGAGGGTCAGGCCGTAGGTGAAGCCCGCGCAGCCCGCGGAGATGTCGAACGCGGCCGGCTTGCCCGCGCCGATGCGGTGCGCGATGTCGGTCGCGACGGCCGGGGTCTGCTTGAAGTGCGACACCGTCGCGACGACGACGGCGTCGATCTCGGAGGCGCTGATCCCGGCGTCGGCGATGGCCTTGCCGCCCGCCTCCAGCGACATCTCCGCGACGGTCTCCTCCGGGCCCGCCCAGTGCCGGCTGGCGATGCCGGACCGCGAGCGGATCCACTCGTCGCTGGAGTCGATGCGCTCCAGGATCACCTCGTTGGGCACCACCCGGCTCGGGCGGTAGCCGCCCACGCCGAGGATCCGCGCGTACGGGGAACCCTTGCTGGGGCTGATCTTCGCTGTCATCGCTGCAACGGCTCCTGTTCGGCAGGTGCTTCGGATGCGGCCGCTGCTTCGGCGTCCTCCGCGATCAGCTCGCGGGCCGCTTCCAGGTCCTCGGGGGTCTTCAGCGCCAGCGTCCGCACCCCGGGCAGCGCCCGCTTGGCCAGCCCGACGAGGGTGCCGCCGGGCGAGACCTCGATGATCGCGGTGACGCCGCGCTCCACAAACGTCTCCATGCACAGATCCCAGCGCACCGGGTTGGACACCTGCACCACGAGCCGGCGGACAACCTCGGCGCCACTGTCCACCGTCTGCCCGTCGGCGTTGGAAACATAGGGGACGGACGGGTCGTTTACGGCCAACTTCGGCGCGAGCGTCTCCAGGGCGGCGACGGCCGGGGCCATATGGGCGGTGTGGAACGCGCCCGCCACCTTGAGCGCGATGACCCGCGCCTTCTCCGGGCGGTTCGCGGACAGCTCGGCGAGCTGCTCCAGGGTGCCCGCGGCGACGATCTGACCGGCCCCGTTGATGTTCGCCGGGGTCAGGCCGAGCGCGTCGAGGTGCGCCAGCACGGTGTCGGGGTCGCCGCCGAGGACCGCGGACATACCGGTCTCGGTCACCGCGGCGGCCTCGGCCATCGCCCGACCGCGCGCGGCGGTGAAGGCGATGGCGTCGTCCGCCGAGATCACTCCGGCGAGCGCGGCCGCGGTGATCTCGCCGACACTGTGTCCGGCGAGCACGGCGGGGGTGACACCGAGCGCGTCCGCGGACAGCAGACCGGCGGCCACCAGCAGCGGCTGCGCCACCTTGGTGTCGCGGATCTCGTCCGCGTCGGCCTCGGTGCCGTAGCGGGCCAGGTCGAGTTCGGCCGCGGCGGACCACCCGGCGAGGCGGTCGGCGGCGCCGGGCAGTTCGAGCCATGGGGCGAGGAAGCCGGGCGTCTGGGCGCCCTGGCCGGGAGCGACGAGTACGAGCACGTTCACACTCTCTCTCGCCGACGGGGTCCGACGCCCGTGGGGACAGGGACCAAGAACTGTGAGGTGATTTGTGGGTGTCCAACAAACCCCTAGTGAGGCCGCTCGCTCTCGGAGAGCCGGCCGAGGATCAGGGCAATGCGCAGGGTGAACGCCGAGCGCACATCGGAGGGTGACCAGCCGGTGACATCGGTCACACGTCGCAGCCGGTAGCGAACGGTATTGGGGTGCACGAACAGCATGCGCGCGGCCCCCTCCAGCGAAGACGCCTGCTCCAGATAGACACTCAGCGTCTCCAGCAGCGCGGAACCCGCCTCTTCGAGCGGCCTGTAGATCTCCTCCACCAACTGCTCGCGGGCCGTCCGGTCGCCGGCCATCGCCCGCTCCGGCAGCAGATCGTCCGACGACACCGGCCGCGGCGCGTCCGGCCACGCCTGGCAGGCCCGCAGACCCGCCGCCGCGGCCCGCGCCGAGCGGGTCGCCGACAGCAGGTCGCCCACCACCGGGCCCGCCACCACAGGACCCGGCGCGAACGGCCCGATCAGCGCCTTCGCGACCCGCAGCGGATCGTCCGAGCCGCCCGCCACCACGACCAGCCGCTCGCCCAGCACCCCGGTCAGCACCTGGAGCTTCGCGTGCCGCGAGGCCCGCCGGATCGCCTCCACCGTCAGCTCGCTGTCCCCGTTGGGCGCGGTGCCCAGCACCACCACGATCTTGTCCGGCGAGTTCCAGCCCAGCGCCGCGGCCCGGGACAGCACGCCCTCGTCCGCCTCGCCCGACAGCACCGCGTTGACCACCAGCGACTCCAGCCGGGCGTCCCACGCGCCGCGCGCCTCCGCGGCCTGCGCGTAGACCTGCGCGGTGGCGAAGGCGATCTCCCGCGCGTACACCAGCAGCGCCTCGCGCAGCACCGCCTCGTCGCCGGGCGCCGCGACCTCGTCGATCGCGGCCTCCATGACCTCGATCGTGGTCCGCACCATCTCCACGGTCTGCCGCAGCGAGATCGCCCGGGTCAGCTCGCGCGGCGCGGTGCCGAAGACGTCCGTGCTGATCGCCTGCGGCGCCTCCGGGTGCCGGAACCACTCGGTGAAGGCCGCGATGCCCGCCTGGGCGACCAGGCCGATCCAGGAGCGGTTCTCCGGCGGCATCGCGCGATACCACGGCAGCGTCTCGTCCATCCGCGCGATGGCGTTGGCGGCCAGCCGCCCCGCCGACTTCTCCAGCCGGCGCAGCGTCGCGGAGTGCTCCCCGCGACCGGGTTCGGCGGGGGGCTGCGGAGACTGCGAGGCATGCGGCACATGGCCAAGCCTATGGGGTCCGATTTCCCGCCATTCGCCGGATGCCCGTTCGCGGGCTTTCGCCCCACTTCCCCCGCCGGTGGATACGGTGGGCCGCATGATCGACGTACGGCGGGCCGCCGACCGCTACCGCGGCGGGGACGAGGCCGCCGGGATCGACACCCGGCACGCCTTCTCCTTCTCCGGCTACTACGACCCCGGCAACGTCCGCTTCGGGCTGCTCGTCGCCTGCAACGAGGAACGGCTCGCGCCGGGCGCCGGATTCGCCGAACACACGCACCGCGACACGGAGATCGTGACGTGGGTCGTCGAAGGCACCCTGGAGCACCGGGACGCCTCGGGGCGCGTCGTACGGCTGGCGGCCGGGGACGCGCAACTGCTGGGCGCGGGCTCGGGGGTACGGCACATCGAGGCCAACGCCGGGGCGGGGCCCCTGCGTTTCCTCCAGATGTGGCTGCACCCCGGCGCCTTCGGGGTGCCCCCGCAGTACGCCGCCGCGACCGCGCCCGTGCCGGTGGGGCCCGGCCTCACGCTCCTCGCCGGGGAGAGCCCCGACGCGGTGCTGCCCCTGCGGCAGCCCGCGGCGACCCTGTGGGCGGGGCGCCCGGCCGCGCCGGACGAGCTCTCCCTGCCGGGGGCCCGTTTCGGGTACGTCCACGTACTCCGGGGCACCGTGCGGCTCGACGGAGCCGAGCTTTCTCCGGGCGACGCCGCCCGCCTCACGGACGAGCAATCCGCTGCGCTCAGCACGGAGGGCCCGGCGGAATACGTCTACTGGGCGATGTCCGCGGAGCCTTCCTTCGGCTGAGGCCCAGCCCCCCGGGCTGCCCCTTGCGGCCGGCCCGGGACCTTCCCCCGGTGGTGGGTTGACCGCGCAGTTCCCCGCGCCCCTAAAAACGCTCACCCTGGGCGGTAAGGGCCTGCTCATGCCGCGCAGGGCAACACACCAGGGGCGCGGGGAACTGCGCGCTCAGCCCCCACGGTGGGAAAGGCACCCGGCGACGCCAAGTGGCAGTCACCCAGGGGCGCGGGGAACTGCGCGCTCAGCCATCCACCGGCGGACGGTCCCGCGACGGCCGTACGGGGCAGCCCGTGGGGCTGGGCCTCAGCCCCCCTACGCGAGTTCGGCCAGCACCGCGTCGGTGAAGGGCGGCCACGCCTCGATGGCCCAGGGGCCGAAATCGCGGTCGGTCAGGGCCGCGCACGCGAACCCCGCGTTCGGGTCGCACCACAGGAACGTGCCGGACTGGCCGAAGTGACCGAAGGTCGCGGGGGAGGAGTGCGCGCCGGTCCAGTGCGGGGATTTGGTGGAGCGGATCTCGAAGCCGAGGCCCCAGTCGTTGGGGGACTGCATGCCGTAGCCGGGGAGGACGCCGCGCAGGCCGGGGAAGGCGACCTCCAGGGTCGCGCCCGCCACCGTCGTGGGGTGGAGCAGGCGCGGCGCCTGCACCTCCGCGGCGAAGCGGGCCAGGTCCGCGGCGGTGGAGACGGCGCCCGCGCCGGGGGAGCCCGGCAGCGTGGTGGCGGTCATGCCGAGCGGCTGGAGCACCGCCTCGTCGAGGTAGGAGGCGAAGGACATCCCGGTGGCCTTGGCGACGGTCTCGCCGAGGACCTCGAAGCCCGCGTTGGAGTAGATCCGCCGGGTGCCCGGCGCGGCCATGACCCGGTGCTCGTCGAACGCGAGGCCCGAGGTGTGCGCGAGCAGATGCCGTACGGTCGAGCCGTCGGGCCCGGCGGGGTCGTCGAGCTCGTAGGCGCCCTCCTCGAGGGCGACGAGCGCCGCCCAGGCGGTGAGCGGCTTGGTGACCGAGGCGAGCGGGAAGGGCCGGTCCTGGGGGCCGTACGTGCCCGCGAGGGTGCCGTCCTTGCGTACGACGACCGCCGCCGCGTTCGGGACGGGCCACTGTTCGATCATCCGCAG
Source organism: Streptomyces sp. NPDC004031 (assembly GCF_053604375.1). NCBI lineage: Bacteria > Bacillati > Actinomycetota > Actinomycetes > Kitasatosporales > Streptomycetaceae > Streptomyces > Streptomyces sp. NPDC004031. The sequence goes on from NZ_JBSGHL010000017.1 coordinate 52,878, forward strand.
GGTCTGCATGCGGCGAGCCTAACCGGCCGTACTTGCTTCGAGTGCACTCCAAGGTCTTAGCGTGGAGAGCATGACGGTCGTCCAGATGGTGCAGCAGGAAACACCCCCGGCCGCGGTGTGCACGCCGCCCCCGCCGTATCCGAGACCGGACGGGCGGGACCAGTACACGATCAGCGAGGTCGCCGAGCTGACCGGGCTGAGCGCGCACACGCTGCGCTGGTACGAGCGGATCGGGCTGATGCCGCACGTGGACCGGTCGAACACCGGGCAGCGCCGCTTCCGGAACCGGGATCTGGACTGGCTGGCCTTCGTCGGGAAGCTGCGGCTGACGGGTATGCCGGTCGCCGACATGGTGACGTACGCGGAGATGGTCAAGGCCGGGGAGCAGACCTTCGCGCAGCGCAAGGCGCTGCTGGAGGCGACCCGGGAGGACGTGGTCGCGCGGATCGCCGAGCTGCAGGACACCCTGACGGTGCTCGACCACAAGATCGGTACGTATGGGGGCGCCGAACCGGCGCCGGAGAGGACAGGTGCATGATGGCCGCCGCACGGATCGAGACGGTACGGCTGGGCGCGGACGGCCCGCTGGTGGGTGTCCAGGGCCTGGGCTGCATGGGCATGAGCGAGTTCTACGGCGACACCGACGAGGCTGCCGCCCGCGAGACGCTGGAGACCGCGCTGGACGCGGGCGTGACGCTCTTCGACACCGCCGACATGTACGGCATCGGCGCGAATGAGGAGTTCCTCGCGCCCTTCCTCGCCGCGCACCGCGACGAGGTGACCCTCGCGACGAAGTTCGCCAACGAGCGCCGCGCGGACGACCCGACCTACCGGGCCATCCGCAACGACCCGCCGTACATCCGGCAGGCCGTCGACGCGAGCCTGCGCCGCCTGGGCATCGACGTCATCGACCTGTACTACATGCACCGCCGCAACCCGGACGTGCCGCTGGCCGAGTCGGTCGGCGCGATGGGCGAGCTGGTGGCCGCGGGCAAGGTGCGGCACCTGGGGCTGTCCGAGGTGACCGGGCCGGAGCTGCGCGAGGCGCACGCGGTGCACCCGATCGCCGCGGTGCAGTCGGAGTGGTCGCTCTTCAGCCGGGACGTGGAGAAGTCGGTGGTCGGCGCGGCGGCCGACCTGGGTGTGGCCTTCGTGCCGTACTCGCCGCTCGGGCGCGGCTTCCTGACCGGCTCCTTCCAGGACGCCACCGCGGATCTCGCCGCGAACGACTTCCGCCGCCACCAGCCGCGCTTCACCGGCGACAACGCCCGGCGCAACGCGGAGCTGCTGGAGCCGATCCGCCGGGTCGCGAAGGCGCACGACGCGACACCGGGGCAGATCGCGCTGGCGTGGGTGCACTCGCGGGCCCAGGCGCACGGCCTGGCGGTCGTGCCGATCCCCGGCACCCGCAAGGCCTCCCGGGTCCTGGAGAACGTCGCGGCGGCCGGGATCGTGCTGGACGGCGCCGAGCTGGCCGAGCTGGACGCCATCGCCGGGCAGGTCGCGGGCGACCGCTACCCGGACATGAGCTCGACGTCCGACGCGCGCGAGTGACCCGCGGCTACGGCCGGACGCGGGCCGCCCGGATCGCCGCGAGCACCGCGGCGGCGAACGGCAGCGACTCCTGCACCGGGCCGTAGCCGAGGCCGAACAGCACGGCGGCCGGGTCCTGGTCGGGTTCGCCCGGCTGGGGCCCGCCGTCGCGCCGCAGCAGCCGCAGATAGCCGTGCAGCAGCTCCGGGGAGCGCCAGTCGACGCCGCGCAGCTCCTCGACCGGGAAGCTCTGGTCCCCGGCCTTCCACTTGGCGGTGGACGCGCCGGTCCAGAACCAGCGGAAGCTGACCGTGCGGCCGTCGAACAGCACCCGCGCGTCGTACGCCTTGAAGGCCAGCGGCGGGGCCGGGGCGTCCACCAGGAAGCGGGTCAGCGGCTCGCCGGGTCCGGCGATCACCGCGCGTAGCTCGTCGCGGTAGAACTCCGCGAGCACCTCCGCGGAGTCGGGCAGGATCAGCCGGTAGGGGTCGGCGGTCTCCTTGAGCTGACCGGCCGCCGCCTCGACCACCGGGTCGGCCCCCGCCCGCGGCACCGCCCGCAGCACCACATGGCCGCGGCGGCCCGCCTCCAGCTCCACCGCCTCCAGCGCGGCGTGCGGGATCCGCCGCTCGCGCAGTGCCGGGAGCAGCCGCGCGTTGCGGCCCGCGCTCCGGCTGTACCGGATCACGACGGCGTCGGGCTCGAACTCCCATACGGCATTGCTTCCGGCCAGCACATCGCCCATACGCGTCACCCTATGCGTAATCGGTCCATCCCTCTGCCCCACGGTGCAGGCCCGTTACGCGGAGGGGGGCGCAGACTTCAGCGTGACCGAGGAGTAGCGGGCCAGCGCGATACGGGCGAAGTTCGCAAGGCTCGCGGTACCGGGGACGAAATATCCGGCGTGCCCCTCGGCCCGCCCCGTCCGCACCACCCGGGCGCCGAACGCCGCGGCGACCGGATCCGTACCGTGGCCGAGCCCGGCGAACTCGATGTGCGGGACGTCCGCTATCCAGTCGCCGTCGTCCCGGGCCGCCCACACGTGCGCCGCGGTGTGCAGATCCGCGGCGCTCCCGACGTGCATCCCGGGGCTGCCGGACACCGCGATGTCGGTCACCTGCCCGCGCCGCAGCCGGGGCGCGGCCACCCCGCACAGCACCGAGCCGTACGAGTGGCAGAAGAGGGCCACGTGCTGCCGCCGCGGCAGGGCGGCCAGCAGCCGCAGCAGCCGGGGCGCGCCGCGTTCGGCCAGCTCCGCGGTGGAGGCGTCCAGGCCGATGCCCTGGGGGGCGGTCCAGTCGGCCCAGGCGATGACGGCGACCCCGGCGGACGGGTCGAGGGCGCGCTCGCGCCGGTAGAGGGCGCGGGCCATGCCGGCGGGGGCGGAGTAGCGGCCGTAGGTGCGCTCGAAGGTGAGGATGTCCGTGCCGACGCCCGGCACGACGACGGCGACCCGGGCCGCCGTCGTGAGGTCGCCGAAGACCTCGGCGGCCCGCCCGTCCCCGGCGGGGTCGAACGCGAGGATCTGCCGGCCGCCGCGCAGCAGCGAGGCGTAGCGGTTGGCGAGCCGCCCGGCGTCCGTGCGGCCCGCGGGCGACAGGGCGGCGTCGGCCGAGCGGCGCCGCTCGCGGTCGCGGGCGGCGCGCAGCGCGTACCGGTTTGCCTGGTAGCGCAGCGCCACGGGCGCCCCGTCGAGGTTGCCGACGACGAGGGCGTAGCGGCGGGCCAGGGCGAGGGCCTGCGGGCGGCCGAGGGACGCGAAGAAGCGCGCGACGACGCCGGGCGGCGCGGTGTCCGGGTCCGGCAGCCGGTGGCCCGCGACGGTGGCCCGCCGCCAGGCGTGCACGGCGGCGGTACGGGCGTCGCGCGGGCCGTGCGGGCGGACGGCCGTCCACCCGGTCGTGGCCAGCAGCACGAAGGCCACGGCGAGCGCCACCAGCACCCGCGCCGACCCGGGCCCCCTCCTGCCGGGCAGGAAGACGCGGGCGGCCGGCGGCGCGGCCTTGGCGGGTACCGCCTTCGGGGGTACGGCTTTCGGGGGTACGGCCTCGGTCCGCGGACGCGGCAGCGCCACCGCCCGCGCGGGACCGGTGCCGGGGCGGGGCCCGCGCGGGCGCGGCGGGCCTCCCGTGGCGGGCCGGGCCCCGGTGCGGCGCGGCTCCCCGGCAAGGGGTTCGCGGGGAAGGGGCGGCGCTGGAGGTGCGGACACTCGCGGTTGCCTCGGGACGGAGCGGCGTGGACCGTGCGGGGGTGCGGGCGGCCCGGCCGGGGGTCAGGGGACGGCGGCGCGCCCGGTCAGCCTAGACAAGCCGGGGCCGGGAAAGCGCGTGACAAGGCCCGGGAACGGGCGGAGCCCCGGGCGGCAGGGCTGCCGTCCGGGGCTCCGGGGTGCTCCGTGGGTGCGGGTGTCAGGCGTCGCCGCCGGCGGCGCCGGGGTCGGCGGCCGACGCGTCGAGCAGCTGGTAGCGGTCCACGGCCTGCTTGAGCACCGACCGGTCGACCTTGCCGTCACGCGCCAGCTCGGTCAGCACGGCGAGCACGATCGACTCGGCGTCGATGTGGAAGAAACGCCGTGCCGCCCCGCGCGTGTCGGCGAAGCCGAAGCCGTCCGCGCCCAGCGAGGTGTACTGCCCGGGGATCCAGCGGGAGATCTGGTCCGGCACCGAGCGCATCCAGTCCGAGACGGCCACGAAGGGCCCCTCGGCGCCGGTGAGCTTGCGCGTCACGTACGGCACCTGCTGTTCCTCCTCGGGGTGCAGCAGGTTGTGCTCCTCGACGGCGACGGCCTCGCGGCGCAGCTCGTTCCAGGAGGTCGCGGACCACACGTCGGCCCGTACGTTCCACTGCTCGGCGAGGATGCGCTGGGCCTCCAGCGCCCACGGCACGGCCACGCCGGACGCCATGATCTGCGCCGGGACCGCCCCGGCCGCCCCGGCCCGGATCCGGTGGATGCCCTTGAGGATGCCCTCGACGTCCACGTCGGCGGGCTCGGCCGGGTGCTGGATCGGCTCGTTGTAGACCGTCAGGTAGTAGAAGACGTCCTCGCCGGGCTGCCCGTCGGCCGTCTCGCCGTACATCCGGCGCAGACCGTCCTGCACGATGTACGCGATCTCGTACGCGTAGGCGGGGTCGTAGGCGACGCACGCCGGGTTGGTGGACGCCAGCAGCTGGGAGTGGCCGTCCGCGTGCTGCAGGCCCTCGCCGGTGAGCGTGGTGCGGCCGGCCGTCGCGCCGAGCACGAAGCCGCGGGCGAGCTGGTCGGCCATCTGCCAGAACTGGTCGCCGGTGCGCTGGAAGCCGAACATCGAGTAGAAGACGTAGACCGGGATGAGCGGCTCGCCGTGCGTGGCGTAGGCCGAGCCCGCCGCGATGAGCGAGGCCGTGCAGCCCGCCTCGGAGATGCCGTCGTGCAGCATCTGCCCGGTCGGCGACTCCTTGTAGGCGAGCAGCAGCTCGCGGTCCACCGACTCGTACTGCTGGCCCAGCGGGTTGTAGATCTTCGCGCTCGGGAAGAACGCGTCCATGCCGAAGGTGCGGTACTCGTCGGGGGCGATCAGCACGAAGCGCTTGCCGATCTCCTTGTCCCGCATGAGGTCCTTCAGCACCCGCACGAAGGCCATCGTGGTGGCGATGGACTGGGCGCCCGAGCCCTTCTTCGCCGCCGCGTACGTCTTGTCGGCCGGCTGCGGCAGCGGCTTGGCGCGCACCACCCGGGTCGGCACGTACCCACCGCAGGCCTTGCGGTGGTCGTGCATGTACTGGATCTCCTCGGAGTCCCGGCCGGGGTGGTAGTACGGCGGGTAGCCCTCGTCGAGGCGCTGGTCGGTGATCGGCAGGTGCAGCCGGTCGCGGAAGCGCTTGAGGTCGTCGACGGTGAGCTTCTTCATCTGGTGGGTCGCGTTGCGGCCCTCGAAGTTCGGCCCGAGCGTCCAGCCCTTGATGGTCTGGGCGAGGATCACCGTCGGCTGGCCCTGGTGGGCCAGCGCCGCGGTGTAGGCGGCGAAGATCTTGCGGTGGTCGTGGCCGCCGCGCCCGAGGTGCAGGATCTGCTCGTCGGTGAGGTTCTCGACCATCTTGCGCAGCCGCTGGTCGCCGCCGAAGAAGTGCTCGCGGATGTACGAGCCGGACTCGGTCGCGTACGTCTGGAACTGCCCGTCCGGCGTGGTGTTCATCTTGTTGACGAGCAGACCGTCGCGGTCCTGGGCCAGCAGCGGGTCCCAGGAGCGGTCCCAGACCAGCTTGATCACGTTCCAGCCGGCGCCGCGGAACTGCGACTCCAGCTCCTGGATGATCTTGCCGTTGCCGCGCACCGGGCCGTCGAGGCGCTGCAGGTTGCAGTTGACGACGAAGGTCAGGTTGTCCAGGCCCTCACGGGCGGCGATGGACAGCTGGCCGAGCGACTCCGGCTCGTCCATCTCGCCGTCGCCGAGGAAGGCCCACACGTGCGACGCCGAGGTGTCGGCGATGCCGCGCGCGTGCATGTAGCGGTTCATCCGGGCCTGGTAGATCGCGCCGAGCGGGCCCAGGCCCATCGACACGGTCGGGAACTCCCAGAAGTCCGGCATCAGCCGCGGGTGCGGGTAGCTGGACAGGCCGTTCGGCGCCTTCGACTTCTCCTGCCGGAAGGCGTCGAGCTGCGCCTCGGTCAGCCGGTCGAGCAGGAAGGCGCGGGCGTAGATGCCGGGGGAGGCGTGGCCCTGGAAGAAGATCTGGTCGCCGCCGGTGCCGTCGTCCTTGCCGCGGAAGAAGTGGTTGAAGCCCACGTCGTAGAGCGAGGCCGAGGACGCGAAGGTCGCGATGTGGCCGCCGACGCCGATCCCCGGGCGCTGCGCGCGCGACACCATGACGGCGGCGTTCCACCGGGTGGCGTTGAGGATGCGGCGCTCGATCTCCTCGTTGCCGGGAAAGAACGGTTCGTCCCTGGTGGCGATCGTGTTGACGTAGTCGGTGCTGCGCATCTCGGGCACCGCGACGCGCTTCTCGCGGGCACGCTCGATGAGCCGCAGCATCAGGTAGCGGGCGCGCTCACGGCCGCGTTCGTCGATGGCCGCGTCCAGCGAGTCCAGCCATTCCGCCGTCTCCTCGGGATCGAAATCCGGGACCTGGCTCGGAAGGCCGCCAATGATGATCGGGTTGCGATCGGATGCGGAAGCCACGCTGTTCCTTTGCTGCTCGGTGGTGGTGCTCGTTTGCACCGCGGGGTCGCGCCGCATCCATCGTGGACCGCCCCGCGTCAAACGTCATCTCTACCCAGTGGTAACCGCGGAACATCCGGGACTGCGGCAATTCGGGCCGGGTCCCACCCGCGGCCAAACGTGAACTCTACGCCCACTCGGACGTACGACCGACTGGCGGCGCCAATCGTGCGTAACACCGGCAAACCGTCGTGAGCTGCGTCACCATAGGGGGTACGGGTTGCGGTGACACGGTCGAATCGTCACCGTTTCGGCGGTCTCGTACGCCGGGTACTTGCGCGATCCGCCGCGCCCGTGTGGACTACCGCCAATAAGTCCGCGTGCGCGCGGGCTCACCCCATGACAGGAGGCAAAGCGTGAGCGCGACCGCGGACCACGCGGAGGAGCGGACCAACCCGGCGAGCCGGCTTGGTTTCGAGCCCGGACAGGTGGTCCAGGAGCTCGGGTACGACGAGGACACCGACCAGGAGCTTCGCGAGGGTATCGAGGAGCTCACGGGCGAGGAGCTCGCCGATGAGGAGTACGACGACGTGCCCGACGCCGTCCTGCTGTGGTTCCGCGAGGACGACGGCGACCTCACCGACGCGCTCGTCGACGCGACATCGACGGTCGACCCCGGGGCCCCGATCTGGCTCATGACGCCCAAGACGGGCCGCGACGGACACGTCGAGCCCAGCGAGATCGGCGAGGCCGCGCAGACGGCCGGACTGGCGCAGACCAGCAGCGTCAACGCCGCGAAGGACTGGACGGGGACGCGTCTGGTCACGCCGAAGGCGGCGAAGGCCGGCAAGCGGTAGCCTTCCCGGCTCACCCGGCGGTGCGGCTCCCCGCCGCCGGGGCTATTTGCGTTGCCGAGTGCCACTCGCGGTGGGCTGAGCGCGCCGTTCCCCGCGCCCCCAAAAAAACGCTCACCCCGCGTGAAGAGGGCACCCTCAGGGGGCGCGGGGAACTGCGCGCTCAGCCCCCACCGGCGGACGGCCGCGGGGGCACCGCAAGGGGCAGCCCGGGGCGCCCGCCGCCAGGAGGAAGAATGAGCAGCACCCTGCCGAGGCCGGCGCCGGACTTCGCGCTGCCCGACCAGCACGGCCGGACGACCACCCTCACGAGCTTCCACGGGAAGAAGAACCTCGTGCTGGTCTTCTACCCGTTCGCCTTCACGAGCGTGTGCAGCGGCGAGCTGCACGCCCTCCAGCGAGAGCTGGACGTCCTCCAGCGCGAGGACACCACCCTCCTCGCGGTCTCGTGCGACTCCATGCACGCCCAGCGCGCCTTCTCCGACCAGGAGGGCTTCGACTTCCCGCTGCTCAGCGACTTCTGGCCGCACGGCAACGCCTCACGCGCGTACGGCGTCTTCGACGAGGAGAAGGGCTGCGCGCTGCGCGGCTCGTTCGTGATCGACCGGGACGGTGTGATCCGGTGGTCCGTGCTGAACGGGCTGCCGGACGCGCGGGACCTTCACGACTACGTAAAGGCGCTGGAAGCAGTGCGGTCGACGGGAACGGGTCACTAAGCTCGCCTCGTTGACCGGGTGGATCGCCCGGTGGCACGAACGTATACACACGAACCGATGGGGAGGACTCGTGGGAGTCAGCCTGAGCAAGGGTGGCAACGTCTCGCTGACCAAGGAGGCGCCCAATCTCACGGCGGTCGTCGTCGGTCTGGGCTGGGACGCACGCACGACCACCGGAGCCGACTTCGACCTCGACGCGAGCGCGCTGCTCACGAACGAGGCGGGCAAGGTGCTGTCGGACCAGCACTTCGTGTTCTTCAACAACCTGCGCAGCCCGGACGGCTCGGTCGAGCACACCGGTGACAACCTCACGGGTGAGGGCGAGGGCGACGACGAGGTCATCAACGTCAACCTCGCGGGCGTGCCGGCCGACGTCGTGAAGATCGTCTTCCCGGTGTCGATCTACGAGGCCGAGCAGCGCCAGCAGAGTTTCGGCCAGGTGCGCAACGCCTACATCCGCGTCCTGAACGCGGCCGACCAGCGCGAGCTGGCCCGCTACGACCTGACCGAGGACGCCTCGACCGAGACGGCGATGGTCTTCGGTGAGCTGTACCGGCACGGCGGCGAGTGGAAGTTCCGCGCCATCGGCCAGGGGTACGCCTCGGGTCTGCGCGGCATCGCGCAGGACTTCGGCGTCAACGTCTGACCCGGGCCGGTTCGACCGAGCGGCAGCGACGAGCAGCAGCGACAGAGCACCGACCTAGGGGGAAGGACCACCATGGGCGTCACACTGGCCAAGGGAGGCAACGTCTCCCTCTCCAAGGCCGCGCCGAATCTCACCCGGGTGCAGATCGGCCTGGGCTGGCGGGCCCGCTCGACCACCGGCGCCGAATTCGACCTGGACGCCAGCGCGCTGCTGTGCGGAAACGGCCGGGTGCTGGGGGACGAGTTCTTTGTCTTCTACAACAATCTGAAGAGTCCCGAGGGCTCCGTCGAGCACACCGGTGACGATCTCACCGGCGGCAGCGGCGGCGACGACGAGACGATCCTGGTGGATCTGACGCTGGTCCCGGAGCGGGCCGACAAGGTCGTCTTCCCGGTGTCGATCTATGACGCGGATGCCCGTGCGCAGACCTTCGGGCAGGTCAGCGACGCGTACATCCGGGTCGTGAACCAGAGCGACGGAGCCGAGCTGGCCCGCTACGACCTCACCGAGGACGCGTCGACCGAAACGGCGATGATCTTCGGCGAGCTCTACCGCTACAACGGCGAGTGGAAGTTCCGTGCGGTAGGTCAGGGGTACGCCTCCGGTCTGCGCGGGATCGCCCTAGACTTCGGGGTCAACGTTTCGTAAAGCCCGCACCGTGCGGGGGACCTCGTGGTCATAGGTCACAAGGATTGGGTGGGAAGCACGTGCTCCTCAGAACATTCGGCTGGTCGTTCGGCATCACTGCCGCCGGCCTCGCCCTGGCCGGCGTCCTCTGGGGGTGGCACGGACTCGCGATCGTAGCGATCCTGTCGGTCCTGGAGATCTCGCTCTCGTTCGACAACGCCGTCATCAACGCGGGCATCCTGCGCAAGATGAACGCCTTCTGGCAGAAGATGTTCCTGACGGTGGGCGTGCTCATCGCGGTCTTCGGCATGCGGCTGGTCTTCCCGATCATCATCGTGGCGATCACCGCGAAGCTGAGCCCGTGGGAGGCGGTCAAGGTCGCGATCAACGACCACGACCGCTACGAGGCGCTGGTCACCGGAGCCCACCCGGCCATCGCGGCCTTCGGCGGGATGTTCCTGCTGATGATCTTCCTCGACTTCATCTTCGAGGAGCGCGAGATCACCTGGCTCGGCTGGCTGGAGCGCCCGCTGGCCAAGCTCGGCAAGCTGGACATGCTCTCGGTCGTCATCGCGCTCGTCGTGCTCGTGATCGCCGCCACCACGGTGGCCACCGGTGTTCCGGTGCACGGCGGGCACGGTGAGATCGACAAGGCCGAGACGGTCCTGCTCGCCGGTGTCGGCGGCCTCATCACGTACCTCGTGGTCGGCGGCGTCTCCGGCTTCTTCGAGGAGCGCCTGGAGGACGAGGAGGACGACGACGAGGACGGGGACGACGAGGCCGAGGGCGCGGCCGCGGAGAAGAGCGGCCCCACCGCCGGGCAGGTGGCGGGGCTGGCCGGCAAGGCCGCGTTCTTCATGTTCCTCTACCTGGAGGTCATCGACGCCTCGTTCTCCTTCGACGGTGTCGTCGGCGCCTTCGCCATCAGCAACGACATCTTCGAGATCGCGCTCGGCCTCGGCATCGGCGCGATGTACATCCGGTCGCTGACCGTCTTCCTGGTCCGCAAGGGCACGCTGGACGACTACGTGTACCTGGAGCACGGCGCCCACTACGCGATCGGCGCGCTGGCCTTCATCCTGCTGGCCACCATCAAGTACGACATCAGCGAGGTCGTCACCGGCCTCGTCGGCGTCGTCCTGATCGCGGCGTCGTACTGGTCGTCGGTGGTACGCAACCGTCGTCTCGGGGAAGGTTCCCAGTCGGCGGACGACGACAAGACGGAAGTCACGACCGGCGTGTGACCGGTCACCCGTGACGTCCCGCTGCCCCCGCCGCCCGGCGGGGGCAGCGGCACGTGTGCGGGGGGAGCTACGGCTACGGAGGGGTGGCGGCAATGGCGTGGCGGGACTTCTTCCGGCCCAGCGGCGCGGCGCAGTTCGACATGGCGAACGCGCACACGGTCGAGCTGACCAAGCGGCACCCGGTGGTGTCGCTGACCAAGCAGGGCGCGGCGGTCGGCAACATGCGGGTCAATCTGTCGTGGTCGATGCGCTCGTCCGACACCGGCAGCTGGGCCACCGACGAGCGCGGCTTCCTGCGCCGCCAGTTCGACGTCTTCCGGCCCCGGGTGGTCCAGGCCGCCGGTCCGGCGATGGTCAACGTCGACCTGGACCTGGCGTGCATGTACGAGCTGGCCGACGGCAGCAAGGGCGTCGTCCAGCCGCTCGGCGAGTTCCACGGCGACCTGGACGCGCCGCCGTACATCCAGATGAGCGGCGACGACCGCTTCGGCGGCACCTCCGGTGAGACGCTCTACATCAACTTCGACAAGCGCGACGAGTTCAAGCGGCTGCTGGTCTTCGTCTACATCTACGACGGCACGCCCGCCTTCGACCGCACGCACGCCAAGATCGAGATCTTCCCCGGCTCCGGCCCGCGCATCGAGATCCCGCTCAACGAGCGCGAGCCGCAGGCCCGCTCGTGCGCCGTGGTGCTCATCGAGAACAACAAGGGCGAGCTGACCGTGCGCCGCGAGGTCAAGTACGTCTACGGCTTCCAGGCCGAGATCGACCGGCTGTACGGCTGGGGCCTGCAATGGGGCCGCGGCTACAAGTCCAAGCTCTGACCGCGGCCCCGGACCACCCCGTCAGCGCTGCTGCTGGAACTGCGGCCCCTGCGGGGGCAGCGCGAAGACCGGGCCGCCCACCGCGGAGGCGGCCACCGGCTGCGGGTAGCCGTACGCCGGGTAGCCGGGCTGCGGCTGCTGGTGCACCTGCGGCGCCACCGAGGGCGGCGGCGGGGCGGCGACGGGCTGCGGGTAGCCGTACGCGGGCTGGGCGGGGACGTGGCCGACGGCGGGCGCGGGCAGCGGGTAGCCGTACGCGCTGGACTGGTCGGGCGAGGGCGCGGGGTGCGGCCGGGTCTGCACCTGCGACGGGCTCGGCGGCTGCGGCGGGCGGTTCGGCGTGGGAGCAGGGGCCGGGGTCTGGGCCTGGGACGTGGCGTCGTCGCCCTTCGCGGCCTGGGCGCCCTCCTCCGCCGCGTCGTCCACCGTGATGCCGAACTCGGTCGCCAGGCCCACCAGGCCGGTCGCGTAGCCCTGCCCCACCGCGCGGAACTTCCAGCCGCCGTCCTTGCGGTACAGCTCGCCGCAGTTGAGCGCGGTCTCGGCGCCGGTGTCGGGGCGTACGTCGAAGGTCAGCAGCGGCGGGCCGCCGGGCGCCGCGGTGTCGTACAGCAGCACGCACAGGTCGCGGACCAGCCGGAAGGGCCCGCCGTCGCAGGAGGCGGCGATGACCGCCCGCTGGACGCCGGGGTCCAGCGCCGCGAGGTCCACCTCGACGGTGTCGGTCAGGCCCTCGGCCACCCGGTGCTTGGGCAGGTGGCGGGCCACGCCCGAGGGGTGCCGGGGGGCGTTGTAGAAGACGAAGTCGGCGTCCGAGCGCACCTTGCCGCCGGGGCCCAGCAGCAGCACGGAGGCGTCCACGTCGGGTGTTCCGCTGCCGGGGCTCCAGCGCAGCACCGCGCGGATGCCGGGGGCGTCGAGGGGGACGTTCGAGCCCTTCACCATCACGTGCGTCATGCCCGCCATCCTGCCCTTCCGGCGGGCCGCCTCACAACGTCGGACGGGGGCGCCGGGCCCCGCGGCGGCGCTTCCGCCGCCCCGGTCCCCGCCGTACGGTGGACGGGATCCTCCGGGTCACCCCGCCGACCTGCGGTGGTTACGTGTTCTTCACGTTCGGAGGGAACGTCTGGGGCATGCTCACTCGTACGATAATCGGCCAGATGTCCTCAAGGCCCGTCACTTGACCCGTACCTGGAAAGGGGGCGCCATGCGACACTTCGGCCACCTCGCCGCCGAAACGCGGCAGGAGCTGTTTCACATCGAGCCACGGGAATTCACCTCGGATTCGCCCGCGGCGATGCTCGCGGCCGCCCTCGGCGCGACCCTCTACTCGCCGGCGACGCGGCCCTCGCTCGCCGACGACGTGCTGAAGCAGGCCGCGCGCGGGGTCGTGTCCATGGTGCTGTGCCTGGAGGACTCCATCGACGACCGCGACGTGGAGGCCGGCGAGGCCAACATCGTCCGGCACTTCCGCGACCTCGCCGACCGCCCGGACGCCGCCGGCGCCCTGCCGCTGCTCTTCATCCGGGTCCGCACCCCGTGGCAGATCACCGACCTCACCACCCGGCTCGGCGACAGCGTCGCCCTGCTGTCGGGCTTCGTGCTGCCGAAGTTCACCGAGGAGACCGGCGTCCCCTTCCTGGAGGCGCTCACCGCCGCCGAGGCCGCGTGCGGGCGCCGGCTGTTCGCCATGCCCGTGCTGGAGTCGCCCGAGCTGATGCACCTGGAGACCCGGGTCGAGGCGCTCAACGGCATATCCCGCACCGTCGACAAGTACCGCGAGCGGGTGCTCGCGCTGCGCCTGGGCGTCACCGACTTCTGCTCCTCCTACGGCATCCGCCGCGGGCCCGCCATGACCGCCTACGACGTGCGGATCGTCGCCTCGGTGATCGCCGACGTCGTCAACGTCCTCGGCCGCGCCGACGGCTCCGGCTTCACCGTGACCGGCCCGGTCTGGGAGTACTTCCGCCACCAGGAGCGCATCTTCAAGCCGCAGCTGCGCCGCAGCCCCTTCGCCGAGGGCGAGTCCGAGGAGCTGCGTGCCGCGCTGCTGGAGCGCGACATGGACGGGCTGCTGCGCGAGATCGAACTGGACCGCGCCAACGGACTCCAGGGCAAGACCTGCATCCACCCCACCCACGTCCCGATCGTGCACGCGCTGAACGTCGTCACGCACGAGGAGTACAGCGACGCCGCCGACATCCTGCACGAGGACCGCAGCGGCGGCGGAGTGCTGCGCTCCGCCTACACGAACAAGATGAACGAGGTCAAGCCGCACCGCGCCTGGGCCGAGCGCACCCTGCTGCGGGCCGAGGCCTTCGGCGTGGCGCGCGAGAGCATCAGCTTCGTCGAACTCCTCGCGGCCTGTGTTCCCGCCGCCTGACCAGGCATCCTTGTACAAGACATGAAATTCACCGGAGAAGACCGCCCCCGCCCCGCCGCCGACGCCCCCTGGCCGGGCCAGTGGGTCGCCGACCGGCTCGGCATAGCCCTGCACGGCGAGGGCCTGCCCGATCTGCTCGGCCTCGCCCTGCGCCGCAACCCCAAGCGCGCCCACCTGCTGGTGTCCAACGTGCTCGGCAAGCACGTCCCGCAGCGCCCCGGCACGGTCTACGGGCACGCCCACGACCTGGGCCTGCGGGTCCGCGCGCTGCTCGGCGAGCAGGACGCGGCCCGCGCCGTCGTCGTCGGCTACGCCGAGACCGCGACCGGACTCGGCCACGCCGTCGCCGACGGCGTCGGACCCGTGCCGTACCTGCACTCCACCCGCCGGGAGGTGGCCGGGCTCGCCTCCGGCGGCGCCTTCCAGGAGGAGCACAGCCACGCCACCGGCCACCTGCTGCTGCCCGAGGACCCGGCACTGCTCGCCGGGACGGGGCCGCTGGTGCTCGTCGACGACGAGTTCTCCACCGGGCAGACGGTCCTCAACACCATCCGCGACCTGCACGCCCGCCACCCGCGCGGCCACTACGTCGTCGTCGCCCTCACCGACATGCGCGCCCCCGCCGACCACGCCCGGCTCACCGCCTTCGCCGCGGAGCTGGGCGCCCGCGTCGACGTGCTGTCGCTGGCCGCCGGGACGGTCACGCTCCCGGACGGCGTGCTCACCGCCGCCCAGGCCCTCGTCGCCGAGCTGACCCCCGCCGCCGAGGCGGCCGACGCCCCCGCCGCCGAGGTCCGCCGCGTCGCCCTGGACTGGCCCGCCGGCGTGCCCGACGGCGGCCGGCACGGCTTCCTGCCCGCCCACCGCGCCGCCCTGGAGGCCGCCCTGCCCGCCATGGGCCGCCGCCTCGCCGAGGCCCTCCCGGTGGGCGCCCGCCGGGTGCTCGTCCTCGGCACCGAGGAGCTGATGTACGCGCCGCTGCGGCTCGCCCAGGCCCTGGAGGCCTACGCGCCCGGCGGGGCGCCCGCGGGGCCGCAGGAGGGCGCCGAGGGGCTCCCGGCGGGAGCGGAGGCGGAGGCGGCGGCCGGGGTGGCGGCGTACTTCTCCACCACCACCCGCTCACCCGTGCTCGCCGTCGACGACCCCGGCTACGCGATACGCAGCCGGCTCGTCTTCCCCGCGCACGACGACCCCGCCGACGACGGCTCGCGCGAGCGGTACGCCTACAACGTCGCGGGCGCCGGATTCGACGCCGTCGTGGTCGTCACCGACTCCGCGGGCGACACCCCGGCGCTGCACGCGCCCGGCGGGCTGCTCGCCTCCCTCGCCCCGCACACCGGCGCGGTGCTGCTCGCCGTCGTCCCCACCCACGAGCCGGCCTCCGCCGATGAGCCCGCCCCCGCCCATGAGCCCGCCCCCTCCCGACCGAACGGAAACCCCGGCCTGATGAGTGCAACCCCCGGACCGCTGCGCGGCCCCGCCTTCGGCTCCTATGCCGCGGACGAGGTGGGCTGGCTGCTCAAGGACCTGTCCGACGTGCAGCTCGAAGCACCCACCGAGGAGCGCGAGGAGGCCATCCAGAGCGGCGGCGCCCACTACGCCGAGTCGCTGCCTGTCGAGTACCAGCCCAGCGCCGCCTACCAGGACCTCTTCCGGGCGGCCCTGGAGACCTCCGCCGGGCGCATCGCCCGCGCGGTCGGCGCCGTGACCGAGCTGGTGCTCGCCGAGCGCGGCCCCGACGCCGTCCTGGTGTCGCTGGCCCGCGCCGGCACCCCGGTCGGCGTGCTGATGCGCCGCTGGGCCCGGCAGGCGCACGGCCTGGACCTCCCGCACTACGCCGTCTCCATCGTCCGCGGCCGCGGCATCGACCCCGCCGCGCTGCGCTGGCTCGCCGCCCACCACGACGCCGCCGGCTGCGTCTTCGTCGACGGCTGGACGGGCAAGGGCGCCATCACCCGCGAACTCGCCGACGCCATCGGCGCCTTCCCCGAGTTCGCCCGCTTCCGCCCGGAGATCGCGGTGCTCGCCGACCCCGGCGGCTGCGTGTCCACGTACGGCACCCGCGACGACTTCCTGATCCCCTCCGCGTGCCTCAACTCCACCGTCTCCGGCCTCGTCTCGCGCACCGTGCTGCGCGCCGACCTCGTCGGGCCCGGCGAGTTCCACGGCGCCAAGTTCTACCGCGAGCTGGCCGGCTCCGACGTCTCCGGACTCTTCCTCGACACCGTCACCGCCGCCTTCGACGAGGTCGGCGACGACGTCGCCCGCGACGTCAAGGCGCTGCGCGCGCAGGACCGCTCCCCGACCTGGGCGGGCTGGGCGGCCGTCGAGCGGATCAGCGAGGAGTACGGCATCGGCGACGTCAACCTCGTCAAGCCCGGCGTCGGCGAGACCACCCGGGTGCTGCTGCGGCGCGTCCCGTGGAAGATCCTCGCCTCCCGCGGCGCGGGCGCCGACCTCGACCACGTACGCCTGCTCGCCGAGCAGCGCGGGGTGCCCGTCGAGGAGACCGACGACCTGCCCTACTCGTGCGTCGGCCTCATCCACCCGCGCTACACCCGCGGCGCGACCGGCACCGACGGCAAGGCGGTGGCAGGCCGGTGAACCGCGCCTACAGCCGGACGATCGTCGCCAGCGACCTCGACCGCACCCTCATCTACTCGGCCGCCGCGCTCGCCCTGGGCATGCCCGACGAGCAGGCCCCGCGGCTGCTGTGCGTCGAGGTGCACGAGAGCCGCCCGCTGTCGTTCATGACCGAGACCGCCGCCCGCGTCCTGGCCGAACTGTCCGACACCGTACGCTTCGTGCCCGCCACCACCCGCACCCGCAAGCAGTACCGCCGGATCAGCCTGCCCTGCCCCACGCCGAGCTACGCGATCTGCGCCAACGGCGGGCACCTGCTGGTCAACGGGCGCACCGACCACGACTGGAACACCGAGATGCGCCGCCGGCTCGCCGACGGCTCCGCCCCGCTCGACGAGGTGCGCGCGCACCTGGCCGCGACCGCCGACCCCGAGTGGATGCGCAAGGAGCGGATCGCCGAGGACCTCTTCTGCTACCTGGTCGTCGACCGCGAGCGGCTGCCCGCCGGGTGGGTCAAGGAACTCGGCGCCTGGGCCGAACCGCTCGGCTGGACGGTCTCCCTCCAGGGCCGCAAGATCTACGCGGTGCCCCGGCCGCTGTCCAAGAGCGCGGCCCTGGCCGAGGTCGTCCGCCGCACCGGCGCCGACCGCGTCCTGGCCGCCGGCGACTCCCTCCTCGACGTCGACCTCCTGCTCGCCGCCGACCGCGGCTGGACCCCCGGCCACGGCGAACTCGCCGACACCGGCTGGACCGCCCCCACCGTCACCCCCCTCCCCACGGCGGGCGTGGCCGCGGGCGAACAGATCCTCCGGGAGTTCCTGGCACACGTGTGAGCGGCACCCCTAACCCTCCCGTGGAGAGACGACCCGGTCGCACAGCCCCCGCCCCTTCTCCACGCGCACCGCGTTGACGCGCTCGCTGGAGGCGATGAACTCCCGCGCCTCCTCCTCGGTCCGCCCGCCGCGCAGGTGCCTGCGCAGGAGCCGCCGCTCCCGCAGGCCCCGCGGCGTCTCGACGTACCACAGCTCGTCCAGCAGGTCGCGCACCCGCGCCCAGCCGGGGCCGTCGTCGGCGAGGTAGTTGCCCTCGGTGACGACGAGCGCGGTGCCGGGCGGCACGACGAGACCGGCCGCTATCGGCTCGTCCAGGCGCCGGTCGAAGTCGGGCGCGTAGACCGGGCGCGCCCGCTCCGCCCGCAGCCGCTCCAGCAGCACCACGTAGCCGTCCACGTCGAACGTCTCGGGGGCGCCCTTGCGGTCGCGCAGGTCCAGCCGGTCCAGTTGCGCGTTGGACAGGTGGAAGCCGTCCATCGGCACATATGCGGCCGTTCCGGCGCCGAGCCGTTCGTCGACGCCCGCGACCAGCCGCCTGGCCAGCGTCGACTTGCCCGCGGCGGGCGCGCCCGCGAGCCCCAGCAGCGCGCGGCGGCCTGGAATGCTGGGCACGAGGGCGACCGCGTCATCGACAAGCATCCCGTCACCCTAAGTGCCAGACCTGGGAGCAGACTCGTGTACGAAACGAAAAACCCGCAGCTCACGCCCGAGCTGTACGCATACGTCCTGGAGCACAATCCGCTCGACCCGGTGCAACGCGAACTGGTGGACGTCACCCACCAGCGGCTCGGCGATGTCGCGGGCCTCCAGACGGCGGAGGAGCAGGGCCCGCTGCTGGCGTTCCTGGTGCGGCTGACCGGCGCGCGGCAGATCGTCGAGGTCGGCACCTTCACCGGCTTCTCGACGCTGTCGATGGCCCAGGCGCTGCCCGAGGATGGGCGGGTCATCGCGTGCGACGTCTCGGAGGAGTGGACGGCCGTTGGCCGTGAGGCGTGGCAGAAGGCGGGCGTCGCCGACCGTATCGACCTGCGCATCGCCCCGGCGATCGAGACGCTGCGGGCGCTGCCGGAGGGCCCGTGGATCGACCTGGTCTTCCTCGACGCCGACAAGGGCGCGTACGTCGACTACTGGGAGGAGCTGGTGCCGCGGATGAACCCCGGCGGCCTGCTGGTCGTCGACAACACCCTCTTCCACGGCGACGTCAGCGACCCGGACACCACGGGCGGCGGCGCGGCCATCCGCGCGTTCAACGACCACGTGCGGGCCGACGACCGGGTCGACGACGTCCTGCTCACGGTGGCGGACGGGCTGACCCTGGCCCGCCGCCGCTAGCCGCCCGGCACGGCTGCCATGCACATAGGCCACCGGTCATACCTCATACGTATGGCCGGTGGCCTATGTGCCGCCGTCGGGGCGCAGGTCAGTGCTGCGGGATGCCGCGCGGCGGCGGGCGGCGCTGCGGGGCGGCCGCCTTCTCGCGGGCCTCGTACTCGCGTGCGGCCTCCTGCGGGTGCCGCTTGCGCCAGTACGGGTTGTCGTGCGGGAGACCGCCCGTCACCCGCCCGTACATGCCGAAGAAGAGCAGCAGCAGCCCCACCCCGAAGCTGAAGAGCACGTTGGACATCTTGAACGCCAGCAGGTTGCTGTCCGTGTCCAGCAGCGCCAGGTTGACGAAGCCGCTGATCAGAAAGGCCGCGCCGACGCAGATGTTGAGGGTGGAGGCGAAATTGCCGCCGATGACCATGCCGACGAACAGCAGCGCGCCGACGCCGATCGAGATCGAGCTGAGCGCTCCGTTGGAGTTCAGGCCCGCGACGCGCTCACCCGCCTGGTTCAGGAACGAGACGTGGTTGAGCAGGCCGAGGATGCCGAAGACGACGAGGATCAGGCCCATCAGTCCGGCGCCGAAGCGGTAGACCTGACTGAGCCGGTGGTCGACGGGGACGTGGTCGTTCAGCTGCATGGGCGTCTCCTTCGGGGAGGTTGACCGGTCGAGGACGCCACTTCCCAGGATAGGCCGGGGACCGCCGCCCGGCAGCGCGGCCCCGATACGCTGTGGCCATGCCTCGTTACGAATACCGGTGCAAGACGTGCGGCGCGACCTTCGAGATGCGCCGCCCCATGTCGCAGTCCGCCGCCCCCGCGCCCTGCCCCCAGGGCCACGGCGACACCGTCAAGCTGCTCTCGACCGTCTCGGTCGGCGGCACCGCCTCGTCCGCCGGCGGTTCCGCGGCCGCCCCGGCCCCCGCGGGCGGCGGAGGCGGCTGCTGCGGTGGCGGCTGCTGCAGCTGACGCGGTACGGACGCGGCCCGGGGCTGGGCCCCGGGCCCGAGAGCCGGGAAGCCGGGAAGCCGGGAAAAGGATTCCTCAGCGGCCGGCCGCGCGGTCCTCGCGGATGTTGGACACCACACGGTTGACCTTCTCGCGCACCGCGGCCGTCTCGGTCAGGAACGCCCAGTAGTCCGGGTGCGCCCCCTCCAGCCCGGCCAGCGCCCGGTCCAGCCGCGCGACCGCCTCGTCCAGCGGGCGGGCGTGCCGCGGCTCGGGCTGGGTGCGGCCCTGCATCGCCAGCCGCTGGGCGTCCCGGATCGCGAAGCGGGTGCGCTCGACCTCGGCCTTCGGGTCCTTGCTGACCTCGTTGAGGCGCTGCAACCGGTCCCGCGCGGCGCCCACCGCGCCGTCCACGTCGTCCATGAGCGCGCGCACCGTCGCGAGCTTCGCGGTGGCCTGCGCCCACTGCTGGGCGTCCCGCGCCCGGCGGGCCTCGGCGAGCGTCGTCTCCGCCTGCCGTACGGCCTGCGCGGCCTGCTCCGGCACCGGCTGGAGGTCCTGCCAGCAGGCGAGCGAGAAACGCCGCCGCAGCTCGCTGAGCACGGGGGCCACGCCCTCCGCGCGGGTGCCGAGCGCCTGCACCCGGGTGCGCAGCGACACCAGGCGCTTGTCGATCTCCCGGGCCTGCTCCGGCAGTCGCTCGGCCTCGGCCCGGATCGCCTCCGCCTTGAGCCGGATGTCGTTCGCGCGCCGCACGGTGTCCTGCACGCCGTGCTTGGCGGCGCCCTCGTTGAGCTTGGTCAGCTCGGGGGCGAGCGCCGCGAGCCGGGCCGCGAGGTCGTCCGCGGCCAGCCCCGCGGCGCGTACGGCGTCGAGCGCCTGGCTGGCGGCCAGCAGCGTCTGCTTGGCCTGCTCACGGGCCGGGGCGAGCCGGGCCAGCTGGGTCTCGGCCCGGTCCAGCAGCGGGGCCGTCTGCGTCTGGTAGCGCTCCAGCTCCTTGCGCACGTTCGCCAGGTCGTCCTTGGCGCGGTTCAGCTCGGTGATCGCACGGTTGGCGGCGCCGTGGTCCAGGTCGTCCCGGTCCAGGTCGTGGGCGTCGACGGTACGGATGTAGGCCGCGCTGGCCTCGTCGATGCGGTTCTTGAGCGCCTCGAAGCCGGACAGCGCCCTGCGGGCCTCGGCGGACTGCTCGACCGCCGAGATCGTCTCGATGGAGATCTCCAGCTCCCGCTGCGCGGTGTCCAGCTCGTAGAAGGCCTGCGCGGCGGCGTCCTTCGCGGCCTGGGCCTCGGCACGCGTGTTGTCGCCGCGCCGCCACCACGAACGTGCCGTCGTCACGTTTTGCTCTCTCCCCGTGTCGCCGCCCCACACCGTCGCGTCCCATCCTCCCACCCACCCGCCCCGAACACACGGCCCGGTCCGCCCGCCCCCGGGACCCCCGTACGCGCCCGGGTATGCCCTTGCCCACCGGCCCCCGCGGCGGGGTAACCTGTGACGTCGCATTCTGCGGGGCGTGTAGCTCAGTGGTAGAGCGCCGCCCTTACAAGGCGGATGTCGGCGGTTCGAAACCGTCCACGCCCACCCCTCACCGACGGTCCTGCCGGCCGTCCGGTTCCCCCCGGCGGCGGCCCGTTCCGGCACCGGAGGAGTCCGGAGAGGAACCGGAAGAAAAAAACCTGCTCCGTTTCCGCGCCCTGTGTCGATCCGCGCGTCCGCCGCTCGACCTGGGATAGAGAGGGTCGACAGACGACCCCCCGGACGAGGAGAGCCACGATGGCGAAGTACATGCTGATCATGCGCGGGACGGACGAATCCGTCGCGAAGATGATGGAGACGCCCTTCGACGAGATGCTGGAGACGGTGGGGCGCTTCAACGAGGAGCTGATCCGGGCCGGGGTGCTGGTCGCCGCGGAGGGGCTGGACGACCCGTCGCAGGGGGTGGTCGTGGACTTCGGGGCGGAGACGCCGGTGGTCACCGACGGGCCCTACGGGGAGACCAAGGAGCTGTTCGGCGGCTTCTACCTCATCGACGTCGCCTCGAAGGAGGAGGCGGTGGAGTGGGCCAAGCGGCTCCCGGCGACCGCCGGTTCGAAGGTCGAGATCCGGCGGGTGCCGGGTATCGACGAATTCCCGCAGGACAACGAGTGGATCGTCAGGGAGCGGGCCTGGCGTGAGCGGACCGGCCAGCTCTGATGGCCGAGGTCGGTGGCGGCCCGCCGGCCGCCGAGGCGGCGCGGCGGGCCGCCTCGGCCGTGTGGCGGATCGAGTCCGCGCGGATCGTCGGCGCGCTGGCCCGCTGGACCGGGGACTTCGCGCTCGCCGAGGACGTCGCCCAGGAGGCGCTGGCCGAGGCGCTCGTCGGCTGGGCGCGCGACGGGGTGCCGGACAGCCCGGTGGGCTGGCTGCTGGCGACCGCGCGGCGGCGGGCCGTCGACGCCTACCGCCGCCGGTCGGCGCTCGACGAGCGGTACGCGCTGCTCGCCGGGCAGCTGGCCGAGGGCGAGTTCAGCTCGGGCGTGCACGCGGTCGCCGGGCAGCCGGACGACCTGCCGTGGGACCCCGACCGGGTGGACGACGACGTCCTCGCGCTGATGTTCACCGCCTGCCACCCGGTGCTCTCACCGGAGGCCCGGGTGGCGCTCACGCTGCGCGTGGTCGGCGGGCTGTCCAGCCAGGAGGTCGCCCGCGCGTTCCTGGTGCCCACCGCGACCGTCCAGGCCCGGATCACCCGGGCGAAGAAGACGATCGCGGCCGCGCACGTCCCCTTCGAGCTGCCGCCCGCCGAGGAGCGCCGGGAGCGGCTCGGCGCCGTCCTGAGCGTCCTGTACGTGATCTTCACCGAGGGCTCGACGGCCACGGCGGGCGACGAGCTGATCCGCCGCGACCTCGCCTACGAGGCGGTCCGGCTGGCCCGGACGCTGACCGCGCTGCTGCCCGCCGAGCCGGAGGCGCACGGACTGCTCGCGCTCTTCGAGCTGACCGCCGCGCGCTTCCCGGCGCGCACCGGGCCGGACGGGGAGCCGGTGCTGCTGGAGGACCAGGACCGGCGCCGCTGGGACCGCTCGGCGATCCGCCGGGGCCTGGCCGCGCTCGGCCGGGCCGGCGGCGCCGGGCGCGGCCTCGGGCCGTACGGGTTGCAGGCCGCCGTCGCCGCCTGCCACGCGACGGCGGCCTCGGTGGGCGAGACGGACTGGGAGCGGATCGTGCTGCTCTACGAGGCGCTCGGGCGGGTGGCCCCCTCGCCCGTGGTCCAGCTCAACCGTGCCGTGGCCGTCGCCATGGCGAGCGGGCCGGAGCCCGCCCTGCGCATGGTGGACGAGCTGGCCGCCGCCGGGGGGCTGTCCGGGTCGCACCTGCTGCCGAGCGTGCGCGGCGAGCTGCTGGCCCGCCTCGGCCGCACCGCCGAGGCCCGGGAGGAGCTGGAGTTCGCCGCACGGCTGTGCGGCAACGCCCGCGAGCGGTCCGTGCTGATGCGCAAGGCGGCCGCGCTGGGTTGACCGTCGCTGCGTTGACCGCCGGGGGGATGACCGCCGGGGCGGGCCCCGGGGCGCGGCCCCGGGGAGCCGCCGTCACGGGTGGGAGAAGCCGGACGCGGCCCGGTGCCTCGAACGCGTCGAGCGCGGAGATGCCGTCGGCGACGAACCGCGCGGTGTCCCGCAGGCCCTCCATGACCTTGGTGCAGCCCTCGCGGCCGAGCCGTACGAATCTGTAGTGCCGGCCGACGATCTGGACGTCGGAGCCCATGACCAGGTTGGGCCGGTCCGCGGGCAGCCCGGCGGCCTGCCTGCGCTGCCGCCACTTCGGCCTCGGGGTCCATCCACGTCGTCACGAACGTGGCCATGTTCAGCCGCGAACTCCTGTCGAGCAGCAGCTCGTCGTGGATCATCCGGTGGGCGGTCCACCGGACCGGGGGATTCGAGCAGGTGATCGTATGTTTGACGGCCTTGGTCCCCCTTACGGGGAATGCCGCCGATGTGTCTGTGCGGTGGCTTGCGCGGTGCTGACCATGAACGCGTGAGCACTCCCAGAGGGAGGCGCTTGCGGGCCTGGACGGTGGTCGCCGTGGTGACGGCCGCCGCCGGGGTGTGGGGGGTCAGCGGTGCGGCGGAGGCCGCGCCGGGGCGCCCGCGCCCGCCCGGGTCCGTGCGCGCGCCCGATCCCGCCGACCGGCCGTCCTCGCCCGTACGCGCCTCCGCGCGCGCCCCGGGCGCCGTCTCCGTGCGGATCCCCGCACACGTCTCCGTACGCGTCTCCGGCGGGCAGGTGGACGTCCGCGTCCGGGTGCCGGAGCCCGCGGTCCCGGCCTCGCACCACACGCCGAAGCCCCGGCCGCCGCACCCCGCGCACCCGTCGCACCTTCCGAAACCGCCGAAGCTGCCGCGGCCCTTCCACTGGTGCGGGCACTGGCACCGGGAGTGGAAGTGGCCCGCGCCGCTGCACTGCCACCGGCCGACGCCCCCGCCACCACCCCCGACCACACCGCCGCCCCCGCCCCCCACGACGCCTGCGCCGACCACGACCCCGAAACCCACGGCCGTACCGCACCCGAAGCCGAAACCCACGAAGAAACCGGTGGTGAGAGCCATCCCGCAGCCCCCGCCCGCCCCGAAGCCCAAGCCCAGACCGAGCCCCCGGCCGCCGGAACCGGCACCGACCACACCCGCGCCCGCACCGGCGCCCGAACCCGCGCCGCCCGCCGTGCACTGGCCCGACCGGCCGCCCGTGCCCGCCTCGGCGCCCGTGCAGCACCGCCGCAAGCTCACGACCGTGCTGCTGGTCACGACGGTGCCGGGGCTGCTGGCCGCGGCCGTGCTCAAGCCCGGATCGGGCGCGTATCGCAGGAACAACCGGTAGGACGCGAGGGGGAGTTCATATGACGCAGTGGGTGGCCCTGCTGATCGCGATGGTCGCGGTCTGCGCGGTCGTGATCGCCATCGTCGTCCTGCGGCAGCGCAGGATCGGCGACGACGACGACCCGAACGAGACACCGGACGTCATCGAGTACATGGTCATGATGATCGGTGTGATCTACGCGATCGTGCTGGGCCTGGCCATCGCCGGGGTGTGGGAGGGCCAGAGCGGGGCGCAGTCCACCGTCCAGGCCGAGGCGCAGGCCCTGCACGAGGTCAAGGAGCGGGTGCAGGTCTACCCGCCCGCGATCCGCGACAAGGTGCGGGCCGACG
Organism: Streptomyces sp. NPDC004031; assembly: GCF_053604375.1. NCBI lineage: Bacteria > Bacillati > Actinomycetota > Actinomycetes > Kitasatosporales > Streptomycetaceae > Streptomyces > Streptomyces sp. NPDC004031. Next base: position 77,710 of record NZ_JBSGHL010000017.1, read on the forward strand.
TGGACGCCTACGCGTCCTTCGCCGCCGAGAAGGAGTGGCCGTACATGCGCCACCACGGCGACCTCGCGCCGCGCGGCACCCAGTTGCTGGACCAGGTCCGTACCGACATCACGCAGTACGACCCCAAGACCGACCTGGAGGCGCAGGCCTACCAGCCGCTCGTGGACGAGGTCGCCGCGGCGGACGCGGCCCGCACCGCGCGCGGGCAGAGCGCGGGGGCGACGATGCCGCCGGTGGTGTGGTTCGGCCTGATCACCGGGGCACTGGTGACGGTCGGCCTGATCTTCACGCTGCAGATCCGGCGCTCGGCACGCGAGTTGCTGCTCGCCGGGCTGTTCAGCGCGCTCATCGCCTTCCTGCTCTTCCTGATCTGGGACCTCGACTCGCCCTTCGGCAGCGGACTCGCCGTCTCGGCGGACGCACTCCGGGACATCCTCGGCTAGGGCCGGTCCGGCGGATCCTGCGCCGTACGGACAGCCGGCCCGTCGGGCCCCCGTCCGCTGAGCCGTGATCCGCCGGACCGGGCAGTTGCAAGGTCCGGCCATGGACCACGATCCGTCCCGTGAGGAGCAAACCGAAGGGGGAGGCCCCGCCGCCCGGACCGGCGGCGGGGCCTCCCCCTTGTGGGCTGAGGATCAGCCCCAGTTGGACACGTTCACGTTCTCCAGCACGCCGAGCGCGTCCGGCACCAGGACCGCGGCCGAGAAGTACGTGCTGACGAGATAGCTGATGACGGCCTTCTCGTCGATGCCCATGAAGCGGACGTTGAGCCCGGGGGAGTACTCGTCGGGCAGGCCGGTCTGGTTGAGGCCGACGACGCCCTGGTTGTCCTCGCCGGTACGGATGGCGATGATCGAGCTCGTACGGGCCTCGGTGACCGGGATCTTGTTGCAGCTCAGGATGGGAATGCCGCGCCAGGCGGGCACGGAGTGGCCGTGCAGCTCGACGGGGGTGGGGTAGATGCCGGCCCGTGTCCACTCGCGGGCGATCGCCGCGATCGTGCGCGGGTGGGCGAAGAGGAAGCGGGTGCCGCGGCGGCGGCTGATCAGTTCGTCCAGGTCGTCCGGCAGCGGCGGGCCGGCGTGCGGCTGGATGCGCTGGTCGTACTCCGCGTTGTGGAGCAGGCCGAACTCCGGGTTGTTGATGAGCTCGTGCTCCTGGCGCTCGCGCAGCGCCTCGACCGTCAGCTTGAGCTGCTCCTCGGTCTGGTTCATCGGCTCGTTGTAGAGGTCCGCGACGCGGCTGTGGACGCGCAGCACGGTCTGCGCGACGCTCAGTTCGTACTCGCGGGGCTTCAGCTCGTAGTCGACGAAGGTGCCGGGCAGCCGGGGCTCGCCGCGGTGGCCGGAGGCGAACGCGATGTCGGCCTCGCCCTTGCGGTTGGTGCGCTGCTGCGGGACCGCGCGCACCGCTTCCAGATGTGTGCGCAGCGGCTCGGCCTGGGCGGTCAGTTGCTCCAGATCCTGCCGCGTCAGCGCGAGGACGGTCGTGGTCGTCACCGCGCGTGCGGTGAAGTCCCAGGCCGCGTCGGCCGACAGGAGGGCCTGCTCGCCGAAGTACCCGCCGTCGGCGACGCTGCCGAGACGGTTCTCCTCGCCGTAGGAGCCCTCGCCGAGCTTGTCGACCTTGCCGTGGGCGATCAGGTAGACCGTGTCGGCCGGTTCGCCGGCCGCGGCCAGCACGTCGCCCGGCGCGAACTCGCGCTGGACGAAGCGGTCGGCGAGGGCGGTGAGCACCTCCTCGTCGGTGAAGGTCCGCAGGGCGGCGATCTCGCCCAGCTCCTGCGGAATGACCCGGACCTGCGACCCGGTCTTGACGAAGGTCACGCGCCCGTCCCCGACGGCGTAGCTCAGCCGCCGGTTCACGCGGTACGTACCCGCGTTGACGTTCACCCAGGGCAGCGCCTTCAGCAGCCACCTGGACGAGATCCCCTGCATCTGGGGCGCGGACTTCGTGGTCGTGGCCAGATTCCGCGCGGCGGCCGTGTCAAGGCTCGTCCGCGCGTCATCCGGGGAGTTGCCGAGTGCGGTGTCCTGGCCCGCATCTACCGACATGGTGCCTGTCCTTCCCGTATGGGGGTGATACGGGAGCATTCTTTCGGTGACGCTGCGTGCTGACTATTGCCGTATCGAGTGAGAATACTTTGACGGCGGGTGGGGGAGAGCAACGGAAAACGCCTGCACAACTGCCCCTGCGGGCAGCCGTGCAGGACGGGCGGCGCGGGGTGGCGCCGGGTGGTGAAAGGCGGAGAGGGGGCGCGAACGGCAGGCGCGCGACGCGGTCGGCCGCCCGGCGTGCGCTCCGGGGCCCGCGCGGGGCTCCACGGTGCCCTGCCGGACTGCTACAGGGCCTCGACGACCGAGGTGCGGTCCGGACCCGCGGCGCTCTGCGGCGGGATCGTGAGCGGCACGGCCGCGTAGCTCGCGGCGGCCAGCGCCGAGCGCCGCTCGCGGCGGAAGACGTACGCGGCGAAGACACCCGCGCCCAGCAGCGCGACGAAGGACATCAGCGTGCCCAGCCAGCTCGCGCCCAGCCACTCGCCGCCGACCCAGCCCAGGCCCACGCTGTAGGTGGCCCAGCAGACCCCGGCAAGGGCCGACCACGGCAGGAACTCACGCGGCCGGCGGCGGGCCGTACCCGCGCCGAGGCTCACCACGCTGCGGCCCGCGGGCGCGAAACGGGCGAGGACGACCAGGGCGCCGCCACCGCTCGCCAGCACCTGGCCGAGCCGGTCGTGCGCGGCCGTCAGCCGCCGGGAGGCGGCCATCCGGCGGGCGAACCACTCCCCGCCGCGGAAGGCGAGCCGGTAGGCGAGCAGATCCCCGAGGCAGGACGCGATGGCGGCGCAGGCGAGCAGCGCCACCACGTCGAGTATGTCGTCGCTGGAGCCGGTCGATCCGGCGGTCGCCGCGCTCACCACCAGCACACCGCTGGGCAGCACCGGCACGAAGACGTCGAGCAGCACGGACAGTGCGACGAGCAGATAGATCCACGGCCACTCGAAAAGAGAGCCCAGGCCTTGCAGCACCGCGCCTCCTCGTCCTTGCCGGTCCTACATGTCGCTTCCGGGTCCTGTCAGGTCCTGCAATGACGAATCGATCCTGACCATTCGCACAGGTCAGGGCCTTGTGAACGCTCAGTGCCGGTCTTGCGTCAACGCCGGCGGATCTTCATCCGCCGTCAGCCGTACAGCGTACGCCAGCATGGCCGGGCGGTACCGGTCAGGGTGAGTGACGTACGAGACAATCACGACCTTGTCACGACAGGAATACCTCCTGAAGCAACGTTCCCGCTCCGCCCCAAGTGCCGCCGATACCGCATCGTTACGGCCCGCGCCGCCGCCGTTCCACTCCTGTGCCCGGGATATGCCCAGGTCCGGGGTCCCGTACACTGGTGGGCAGCAGAAGGGGAGTAGCTCTTCGCCGGACCGTCGACATACTGCCGGGTTCGTATGCGGTGCCGTAAGGCACGGCAGGCGACCTGGCCGGCGCCCGGAGCGGTGGGGCATCGCACGCGATGCGCACCGCCAGCGAGACCTTCGGCCGCAGTGTTCCAACGCTGCCGTGCCGAAGCGACCCCCTTTTTTCCGGTCTCTCGGCAGGGCGCCCCTACCGATCGAGGAAACCGACCCGTGCTCAGCCTGACCGTCATCGTCGTCGTCTTCGGCGTGATCTTCCTGGCCGAACTCCCCGACAAGACCGCCCTCGCGAGTCTCATGCTCGGCACCCGCTACCGGGCGTCGTACGTCTTCGCGGGCGTCGCCGCGGCCTTCCTGGTCCACGTCGCGCTCGCCATCGCCGCCGGCAGCCTGCTCACGCTGCTCCCGCACCGCCTGCTCCAGGCGATCGTCGGCGTCCTCTTCCTCGGCGGCGCGGTGATGCTGCTGCGCTCCAAGCCGGAGGACGAGGAGAACGTCAAGGCGCCCGCCGACCAGAGCTTCTGGAAGGTCGCGGGCGCGGGCTTCATGCTCATCCTGGTCGCCGAGTTCGGCGACCTGACGCAGATCATGACCGCGAACCTCGCCGCCCGCTACGACAACCCGCTCTCCGTCGGCATCGGCGCGGTCCTCGGCCTGTGGGCGGTCGGCGCGCTCGGCATCTTCGGCGGGCGGATGCTCATGAAGAAGGTGCCGCTCACGCTCATCACCAAGATCGCCGCCGCCGCCATGGCGGTGCTCGCGGTCTTCAGCCTCTACGAGGCGATCGCCGGCTGACTATCCGACGGTCACCGTGAGCAGGCCCTCCGGGCCCGCGGTGACCGTCACGTCCAGCAGCGTGGCGGCGAGCGCGTCCGGCCCGTACGCCGCCGCGCGCGGACCCACACCGACGACCGGCATCCCCCCGGCGCGCGCCGCCGCGACACCGACCTCGGCGTCCTCGAAGACCAGGCACTCGGCGGGCGCGAAGCCCAGCTCGGCGGCGCCCTTCAGGAAGCCCTCCGGATCCGGCTTGCTCGCGCCCACCCGCTCCGCGGTCACCATGACCGGCGGCAGCGGCAGCGCGGACGCCTCCATACGGGCCCGCGCCAGACCGTCGCTCGCTGACGTCACCAGCGCGTGCGGGAGCCCCGCGAGCGAGGCGAGGAACGCGGGGGCGCCGGGGACCGGGACGACGCCGTCGAGATCGGCGGTCTCCTCGGCCAGCATGACCGCGTTCTCCGCGTAGTTCTCCGCCATCGGGCGGTCCGGCAGCAGCTCGGCCATCGTGGCGTGCCCCTGCCGTCCGTGCACGACCGCGAGAACGGCCGCGGGCTCCAGCCCGTGCCGGTGCGCGAAGCGCGACCAGCAGCGCTCCACCACCGCGCCGGAGTCGACCAGCGTGCCGTCCATGTCGAGGAGCAGGGCGCGGACGGTGAAGACGGACGGCATGGCTCTCCCTCGACGTGGCGCAGTGGCTCCGCCCGCCGGTCAGGGGAAGCGGGCGGAACCACTTTGTTCCCATACGATACAAACGGATGGGCGGTACGACAAACGCGCTGCTCAGCGATCCGCGACGTACTGCAGCAGGCCCCACGTGAAATGCGCGACCAGCCGCTCGCCGGTCTCCGGCGCCGTCAGCGCGAGCCGGGCGCGGCTCGGCGCGTCCGGGGGCAGCGGCTCGGTCGGCGGAAACGCCCGCGCCACGTCCTCGACGACGCACGACCACGGCTCCAGATCCGCGGTACGGCCCAGCGCCGGACGAGCCGCGCCCGGCGCGCGGACCAGCCACTCGTTCCACACCCCGCCGCCCGGCGCGCACAACACCTCGAACCGCAGGTCCGGCCACAACGGCAGGGGCCACAGCAGTGCGGTGCACGTCAGATCACCGATCCGCCGCTCCACCTCCCGCTCGGGAGGCCCCAGCGCCATCCGGTACCGCCGGGCACCCCCCGGATGCGTGCGGGATCGCAGCCGCGCCTGCCACCCGTTGTGCGCGGCCCGCAGGTCCGCGTGCGAGGCGCTCAGCGCGCGCAGGGCGTCATCCACCAGCCCCGGCTGGTGATCCGCCATGCGCCGCAACAGCATGAGCTGAAACTCGTCCACTCCATAGGGCGCCATCGCCCTGACCCTAGCCCCTTCTTTTTCTTTTACGCGGCCCCTTGCGCCCCGGGGGGGCCTGTTGCGGTTCGCCGCGCGACCTTGTTCCCCGCGCCCCTAAAAACGAGCACCCTCAACCTCACCCTCACCCCCACCGACAGGCAGCCGCTGAACCGGCCTGGAGGGGGACGGTGCGGGGTGCCCCCGCAGGAATGCGCTGGGAGGGGCTCACCTACTACGTAGGGGGGTGAAGGCGCATTCCGAGGAGGTGCCCCGTGGCGGCCCCCGACCCGCCCACCGGCGCGCCGCGAAAGGGGCGCGGGGAACTGCGCGCTCAGCCCCCACCGCAGGGAAGGTCGCACACCGCACCGCGACAAGCCCCCCCGGAGCGCCCCCGCAAAGAGCTACCAGCGATGGTGCCCGTTCCCCGAGGACGCCGTCGCAGACATCAGCGCCGAGCGCGTCGCCGGACCGTAGACGCCCGCGGGGTCGCCCCGGACGCCGTACCAGATCTGGAACGTCGCCACCGCACGCTCCGTCGCCTGGTCGTACGTGCCGCTGACGGGCCCGGCGTAGACCCACACCTGGGTCAACCGCTGCTGGAGGTCGCTGACCTCCGCCCCGCTCGCGCCGAGCCGCAACGTCCCGCCGTCCGACGGCGGAGCCGTCACCGGTGGCGACGCGCTCTGCGAGGGCGGCGGCGCGCTCACCGTCGCCGTCGCGGACGGCGGCGCGGTCGTGGCGGCCACGGTGGGCGTCGCGGACGCCTTCGGGGCGAGCCGGGGCGCGGGCGAGGTCGTCGCCCGCATCGGTGGGGTGTGCGTGACGGCGACGGGCTCGGACGCGGCGCCCGGCGCCGCGTCCGCGGGCAGGGTGACGTCGGGCGTCGCGGCGGACGGCTCGGGCAGCGCCCGCGTCCCGCCGTTCTCCTCGCCCATGACCGAGCCGGTCACGGCGACCGCCCCGGCGGCGAGCGCGGACGCGGCGACCGCGGCGGCGGCCACGACGATGCCGCGCCGCCTGCGCCGGTGCCGCCCGTGCGCGGCGGCGGCAGCGGCAGCGGCGGCAGCACCCGCGGCGGACGGCTCGTAGAGGTCCGGACCCGCCCCGTCGTCCTCCGCGAGCAGCGCACCGTGCCCGGCGGGGCCTCCCGCCGGGTATTCCTCGGCCGCTTCCATCTCGGCGTAGGCCGTGGGGAAGAGGCCGAGGTCGGTGGTGGCGGGGCCGCCGTCCGGGTCGACGTCGATGAGGGCGCGCGCGGTCGTACCGGCGGCGGTGCCGTCGTCGGAGGGCCCGACGTAGGGGCGTACCCGCAGCGGGTGGAAGCCCTCGGTCACGGCGAGCGCGGCGGCGCGTTCGGCCGACCGCTCGGCGGCCCGCCCGGCGCCGTACCCGGCGTCGTACTCCCCGCCGTGCCCCGCAGAGCGTTCGGCGGCGTACTCACCGCCGCCCGCGGAGACGACCGTGCCCTCGATGACCTGGCCGCGCGCACCGCCCGGCCCCCCCGTCACATCGGTCACACCGTCTTCCACGGGCTCGTACGAACCGGCTGCTCGGTGCGGCTGCTGCGGCGCCACTGGGTTCCCCTCCTGCCGTCGTTCGCGCGTTCGCAAAGACGTGTCAGTGATTATGCCGACACACCATGCCGCCGCACAGCCGGTCCCTCCCCAGTGGCGCACTCCCGCAGGCCAAAGGCGTACCAATGGTGTGAATATGGGAGTCCGACCGTCGGGGGGCGACGCGAGGAGCCGTTGATGGCGCAGGACACCAGCACCACGGCGGTCGCGCCGGGGGAAGGCCAGGACCGGCGGCAGGTGCGGATCGCCATCGGGGCGCTCGCCCTCGGACTGCTGCTCGCCGCCCTGGACCAGACGATCGTGTCGACCGCGCTGCCGACCATCGTCAGCGAACTGGGCGGCATCGACCACCTGTCCTGGGTCGTCACCGCCTACCTGCTCGCCTCGACCGCCGCGACCCCGCTGTGGGGCAAGCTCGGCGACATGTACGGCCGGAAGCGGCTCTTCCAGACCGTCATCGTGATCTTCCTGATCGGCTCGGCGCTGTGCGGTGTCGCGCAGAGCATGGGGGAGCTGATCGCCTTCCGGGCGCTCCAGGGCCTGGGCGGCGGCGGGCTGATCGCGCTGTCCATGGCGATCGTCGGCGACATCGTGCCGCCCCGCGACCGCGGCCGCTACCAGGGCGTCTTCGGCGGTGTCTTCGGCGCGGCGAGCGTGCTGGGGCCGCTGCTGGGCGGGGTGTTCACCGAGCAGCTGTCCTGGCGCTGGGTCTTCTACGTCAACCTGCCCATCGGCGTCGTCGCGCTCGCCGTCATCGCCGCCGTGCTGCACATCCCCGCCCGCCGCACCTCGCACCGCATCGACTACCTGGGCATGGCCACCGTCGCCGCCGCCGCGACCTGCCTGGTGCTGGTCACCTCGCTCGGCGGGACCACGCTCTCCTGGGGGTCGCCGTCGATCATCGCGCTGGCCGCGGCCGGGGTGCTGCTGGTCGTCGCGTTCGTCGTCATCGAGCGGCGCGCGCAGGAACCGGTGCTGCCGCCGAAGCTGTTCCGGGTGCGGACCTTCGTGGTCTGCTCGGTGATCTCCTTCATCATCGGCTTCGCCATGTTCGGCGCGATGACCTACCTGCCGACCTTCCTCCAGGTCGTGCACGGCTACTCGCCGACGCTGTCGGGTGTGCACATGATCCCGATGGTCGTCGGCCTGCTGCTGGCGTCCACGGTCTCCGGGCAGATCGTCAGCCGTACCGGCCGCTACAAGATCTTCCCCATCCTCGGCACCGCCGTCACCGCGATCGGGCTGCTGCTCCTGCACACCCTCGACGAGCACACCGCCACCTGGGTGATGAGCCTGTACTTCTTCGTCTTCGGCCTGGGCCTCGGCATGGTCATGCAGGTGCTCGTGCTCGCCGTGCAGAACGCCGTCGGCTACGAGGACCTCGGCGCCGCGACCTCCGGTGCGACCTTCTTCCGCTCCATCGGCGCCTCCTTCGGTGTCTCCGTCTTCGGCACCGTCTTCACCAACCAGCTCTCCGACAAGCTCACCGCGGCGCTGCGCGGCCTTCCCGTACCGCCCGGCTTCGACCCGGCGCGCCTCCAGGCCGACCCCAAGGCCATCGGCGGGCTGCCGCCGAGCGTCAAGGGGCCCGTGCTGCACGCGTACTCGCAGGCCATCACGACCGTCTTCCTGTGGGCGATCCCGGTCGCCGCGCTCGGCTTCGTCATGGCCTGGCTGCTCAAGGAGCAGCCGCTGCGCGGCAGCGTCACCGTGCCCGACGGCGGCGAGACGGTCGGCGTCAACCCCGTGGAGCGCTCCTCGCTCGACGAGATCGCCCGCTGCCTGTCGCTGCTCGGCAGCCGGGACGCGCGGCGCGACCTCTACCAGCGCATCACCCGGCTCGCGGGCGTCGACATCCACCCCGCCACCAGCTGGCTGCTGCTGCGGATCGCCCACGACGGCAGCGCCGACCCCGTCGAACTCGCCCGCCGCACCACCGTGCCCAGCGAGCTGATCGAGACCGCCGCGGTCGAGGCGGAGGCCGGCGGCTACGCCGTACGGTCCGGCAACCCGCTCGTGCTCACCGCCTCCGGCGTCGCCCTCACCGAGCAGCTCACCGAGGCCCGCCGCTCCGTCCTCGCCGGACTCCTCGGCGACTGGGACCCGGCCGGGCACGCCGAACTGGCCGCGCTGGTCCGCAAACTCAGCAGCGAGCTGTGCGGCGGCGACGCCGACCGCCCGGAACCGCGGACCGCCGCCCGCAGCGGCTCCTACCGCACGGAGGCGTAACCGCCCGGCGGGGGCGGGCTGTTACGGGTTTGCGCGGCGGAATGGCGGCAAGCCGAACGTCTGAGGCCCACACCGGGACAGACGGGAGCAGACCATGTCCACAGGAACGATCATCGCCCTCGTGGCGGCGATCGTCGTCATCGCCGCGGCAGTCGCGGCCGTCCTGCTCAAGGGCGGCAGCGCGGGACCCGGCGTGAAGCGGCGGTTCGGCCCCGAGTACGAGCGCACCCTCGCCCTGCACGACGGCGACGCGCGGGCGGCCCGCCGTGAACTCGCCGGGCGCGTCAAGCGCTACCGCGACATGGAGCGGACGTCGCTCGACGACGACGCACGGCAGCGGTACGCGGGGCGCTGGACCGCGATCCAGGGGCAGTTCGTCGACGACCCGGGTGCGGCGCTCGCCGAGGCGGAAACCGTCGTCGGCGAACTCGCCGTCGAATGCGGCTACCCCCCGGCGGACTCGCCCGAGCACCTCGACGCGCTCTCCGTCCACCACCCCTACCACGTGCAGGGCTACCGCGACGCGCACACCGCGGCGACCGACGCCTCCCTCGACACCGAGGGGCGCCGTACCGCGCTCGTGGCCGCGCGCGGCCTGTTCGAGCAGCTGCTCGGGGCGGCAGCCGTGCCCGCGGAGCGGGCCGGAGGCGCGGACGAGGCCGACAAGGCCTACGAGGCCGACGAGGTGACGGACGGCTCCGAGAAGGCGCCGCTCGGCAAGCGGTTCTCCGCGCTGACCGCGCGGGACCGGACGACGACGGGAACGGGGATGGAACGATGACCGACACGCACACGAAGCCGAACACGACCGAGACGTCCGAGACCTCCGAGGCTGCCGAGGCACGCGAGACGCACGAGGCACGTGAGACGTCCGAGGCGCGCGACACCCGCAAGGCGCCCGGCGCGCGCGGGGTGCCCCCGGTGCCCGAGGCACGCGAGACGTCCACCAGGGCGTCCGAGGCACGCGAGACGCGCGAGACCCCCATGACGTCCGAGGCGCGCGGGACCACCGACCGACGGGACATGCGCAAGGCGCCCGAGGCGGCCGAGATGTCCGGGTCGCGCGAGACACCGGAGCGCCCCGCCGCACCGCCCGCCTCCGCCCCGGCCACCGCGCCCGCCTCCGCTCCGGCCGCCGCGCCCGCCTCCGCCGACCGCCGTACGCCGTCCGCCCAGCCGGGCGGTGCGGGGGACGCGCTGGAGCAGCGGATGCAGAAGGCGGTGGTCAGCTTCGTCGACGAGCCGAAGTCGGCGGTCGGCGAGGCGGAGAAGGTGCTCGCCACGGCGCTGGAGCAGGCCGAGCGTGCCGTCGCCGGTGCGCGGGCCGCGGTGGCGCAGGGCGGCAGCGACACGGAGGCGCTGCGTCTGGCCCTGCGCCGGTACCGTGCCCTGACCTCCCACCTCCTCGCCCTCCCCACGCCGTGACCGGCGCGCCGGGAGGCGTCAGGAGGCGCCGGAGCCGCGCTTGATCGCCTGAAGGAAGCGCGCCAGCGCGCCGGGCGTCGTGGACAGCACGACGCCCGGTTCGTCGCTTTCGCGTATCAGTACCGCGCCACCCGCCGAGACGGCGACCTCCACACAATCGCCCGAATCGTTCGAGTACGTGGATTTCTGCCAGGACGTGGTATGCGCGGTCATCGGCTGCCTTCGGATGTCAGAGGTCTCGGGCGACGGCGTGGATGAAGTCCCGTGACGGGGACTCGTCGAGCGCGGCCGCGGCGAGACGCTGGTGGATGACGCGGTAGTTGGCCAGGTGGGGCGCGGCGTGCAGGAAGATCGGGCCGGGCGAGGAGTCCATCTGCACCGTGTCGAGGGCGGGTACGGCGCCGCACACGTACAGGTGCACGTGGCCGGAGCTGAAGTACGCGTGGGTCGCGAACGGCACGACCCGGACGCTTATCCGCGGCAGGTGGCTCAGCTCCAGCAGATGGTCGAGCTGCGCTCGGGCGATCTTGGGGCCGCCGTACCCCATCCGCAGCGCCGCCTCGTGGATCACCGCCTCGTACGGGGCCCCCGAGTCGCGGTAGAGGACGCCGCTGCGCTCCAGCCGGTGGGCGACCCGCGCCTCCAACTCGGCCTGGGGCAGCGGCAGGACGGTGTTGCTGAACATGGTGCGGGTGTAGTCCTCGGTCTGAAAGACACCGGGGATGTGGGTGATCTGGACGGCGCGCATCGCGGTGCCGTGGAACTCCAGCTCGGCGATGTCCAGCAGCGGGGCCGGCACGACCCCCCGGTAGGCCTCCCACCAGCCCTTGCGGCCGATGCCGTTGGCCATCACGACCAGCGCGTCGATGAGGGCCTCGTCACCGCACTGGTAGAACGACGCGAGGCGCCGCAGCCGCTCCTCGCTGACGCCGAGCCGTCCGGCCTCGATGTGGCTGACCTTGGCCGGGTCGGTGCCGAGCAGACGGGCGGTGTCGCGGGCCGTGATTCCGGCTGCCTCGCGCATCTTCCGTAGCTCCGCACCGAGGCGCTCCTGACGGGCGGTTGCGGTGCTTCTGAGCGGCATGGTGTCCCTTCTTGACTCTGGTTCGAGTGTGCCGTTCCGCTCACGCCGGGTCCAGATCGTTTCTGGAAATTTCGGCGACAAGGTTGCAGAGGGGCAGTATTGCCCCATAAGGTTCGGCGGTACATACGTCTTCGGACAGTCAACTCCCTTATGACGTAGGGGTGTTGACGGGGTACGCGGTTGCCGTGGTCTTTTCGCACGGTGCGGCCCGCAGCGGGTCCCGGGAGGCCCCCGAATGGCCGAGGAACATCAGCCGGACGGCGTCCGTTCCGCCGGGCGGCGCGTTGACGCCCCTACGCCGCACGGCAGTTGACATCCCCTCCGGTCGCACCCGCGACCACCGCCCGCGACCGCCCGCGGGACTACGCCGACGCGCCCGCCGGACCCGTGCGTTCGTCACGGCCAGGACGTGACAACAGTGACTTCTCCGCCCGCCCGCCGATATGGAAATCTCGTGTCCGTCACCGCCACAAGGGGGATCGATGGACAACCGCTACGAGGTTTTCTGCCTCGCGGACCGGCATTTCTACGAAAGCCTCGACCGGCTTCCCATGGCCGTGTCCAGCGATTCCGCTTCGGCATCCGGCGCGGTGGCCGGCGCGGTGTCCGGCGCGGTCTCGGGAGAGGGGCCGGTCCGGACGCCGGTCGCCGCCTTCGAGACCGCGCAGCGCGAGGTACCGGCCGGCTGGCACACGCTCCGGGTCGGGGACTGGCTGCACCTCGACCCGGGCCCCAGCGGTCGGGACGGAGCCGTACGCCCTATGCAGGGCTGGAAGATCCATGTCTCCGCCGGCCTCGGCAACGCCGACAAGGTGGCCGCCAAGGTATGGGACCACTGCGTGCCGCGCGGCATTCCGTTTAAATTCGTGCCCAGCCCGCAGCTGCTGCACCTGCGCAATTCGAAATACGCCGGGCGCGACACCAGCGGAAAGTTCGTCACCATTTACCCGGACGGCGACGAGCAGTTGCACGAGATCCTCGAAGAACTCGGCGAACTCCTCGACGGCGAGAGCGGCCCGTACATCCTCACCGACCTGCGCTGGCGCGAGGGCCCGCTCTACGTGCGCTACGGGGCCTTCGCCAAACGCTTCTGCGTCGGCGAGCACGGCACGCTGGTCTCCGCGATCGAGGACGCCGAGGGCCGGCTCGTCCCCGACAGCCGCGCGCCCGCCTTCCACGTACCGGAATGGGTGACGCTGCCGGACTTCCTGCGCCCGCACCTGGAGGCGCGCAACGCCACCACCGTCGGCGAACTGCCGTACCGCATCGAGAAGGCGCTGCACTTCTCCAACGGCGGCGGCGTCTACACCGGGACCGACACCCGCACCGGGGAGAAGGTCGTCCTCAAGGAGGGCCGCCCGCACGCCGGACTCGCCTCCGACGGGGCCGACGCGGTCACCCGCCTGGAGCGCGAACGCGACGTGCTGCGCGCGCTCGGCGGATCGGGCGTCGCCCCCGAGCTGCGCGACTGGTTCACCCTCGGCGACCACCGCTTCCTGGTCATGGAATTCCTCGAAGGCAAGCCGCTCAACAGCTACTTCGGCCACCGCCACCCGCTGCTCACCCCCGAGCCGGACCCGGAGGCCGTCGCCGACTACACGCGCTGGGCGCTGCGGATCCACGAGGGCGTCACGCGGGCGGTCGCCGCCGTCCACGCCCGCGGCCTCGTCGTCAACGACCTGCACATGTACAACGTCATGGTCGGCCCCGACGACGAATCCGTCCGCCTGCTGGACTTCGAGGCGGCGACCGACGCCGGCGACGGGCGCGGCCAGTCCGTCGCCCACCCCGGCTTCATGGCGCCCCCCGACCGCCGTGGCACCGCCGTCGACCACTACGCCCTCGCGTGCCTGCGGCTGGCCCTCTTCCTCCCCGTCACCACCCTGCTGCCCATCGACCGCACCAAGGCCGCCCACCTCGCGGAGGTCATCGCCGAGCAGTTCCCGGTGCCGCACGAGTGGCTCGCGGAGGCGGTCCGGGAGATCACCCGGGACACCGCCCCGGACCACCCCCGCACGGCGGCCGCCCGGACCGACGGCACGAGCGGCTACCTGCCCGTCGACGTCGGGGACTGGTCCGCCGCCCGCGACGCCATGGCCCGCGCGATCCTCGCCTCCGCGACACCGCAGCGCGACGACCGGCTCTTCCCCGGCGACATCGCACAGTTCGGCGACGGCGGCGGGCTCGGCATCGCGCACGGCGCCGCCGGAGTGCTGCTCGCCCTCGCCGAGACCGGACTGCCCCGCTACCCCGAGGGCGAACGCTGGCTCCTGGACCGCACCGCGCCGCCCCCGAACGGCACCCCCCTCGGCCTTTACGACGGCGTCGCCGGGATCGCGTACGTCCTCGACCGGCTCGGCCACACCGAGCGCGCCCTCGACCTCGTCCACAGCCTGCTCGACGAGAAGTGGCAGCACCTCGCCTCCGACCTGTACGGCGGCCTCGCCGGACTCGGCCTCGTCCTCGACAGCCTCGCCCGCAGCACCGGCGACATCTCGCTGCGCGACCGCGCCCTCGAAGCCGCCGGCATCGTCGCCGCCCGGCTCTCCGGCGGCACCCCCCGCGCCGGGCTCATGCACGGGGCGACCGGCGCCGCACTGCTCTTCGTCCGCCTCCACGAACGCACCGGCGCCCGCGGCCTGCTCGTGCACGCCGCCCGCGCCCTCTCCCTCGACCTCGACCGCTGCGTACACACCGCCGCGGGCGGCCTCGACGTCGACGAGGGCTGGCGCACCATGCCCTACCTCGGCGACGGCAGCGCGGGCATCGGCATGGTCCTCGACGACCTGCTGCCGCTCGCCCGGCACGCCGGGACCCTCACGTCCGACGAGGCCGTCCGCTTCGAGCAGGCCCGCACCGACATCGTGCGCGCCGCCACACTGCGGCTGTACGCCCAGCCCGGCCTCTTCGCCGGCCGGGCCGGCACGCTGCTGCACCTGGCCCGCACCCGCACCCCCGTACCCGCCGGCGCACTCGCCGAACAGACCGGCGCACTCGGCTGGTACGGCATGCCGTACGGCGGCGGGCTCGCCTTCCCCGGCAACCAGATGATGCGGCTCTCCATGGACCTCGGCACCGGCACCGCCGGCTGCCTGCTGGCCCTGGGCGCCGCGACCGGCGGCGCCGCCGCCGCGGGGTTGCCCTTCCTCCCGCCCTTCAGGGGCGGCTCCTGAACCGGGCCCGGCCACCGGCCGGGACCGCGCACCACCCATCCACGCACAACCGATCGAAGGGACATGTCATGGCGCTCCTCGACCTGCAGAACATGGAGACCGAGAACCACAGCGGCGGCGGCGCCGCCAGCTCTCTGAGCCTGCTGAGCTGCATCAGCTCCGTGAGCTTCCTGATCTGCCTCTAGCCCGCGCGGCGGCGGCCCCGGACGGCGACCTACCGCCCCCGGGGCCGTCCCCGTACCCCGCCCGGGGGGCGGGACCCCTTTCGCCACGGGCTGCCCCTTGCGGTGGGCCCGCGACCTTCTGCCGGTAGTGGGCTGGTCGCGCAGTTCCCCGCGCCCCTGAAAAACGCTCGCCCTCGCCCGCAAGGCCAGCCCCCGCAGGGGCTCGCGCGTAGCCGCGCAGGGCGACCAACCAGGGGCGCGTGGGGGCATTTCCCAGGCGAAGCTCTGGGGGGAGAACTGCGCGACCAGCCACCTCGCGCGGAAGATCGCGCGCTGCGCCCCCGGGGGCAGCCCGGAGCGTGAAGGGGCGCGGGGAACTGCGCGCGCAACCCACCACCGGCGGAAGGTCGCGGGGCCCACCGCACGGGGCAACCCGGAGCGTCCCGGAAGGAGAGGTCATGGGAAGCGTCGCAGCCGCCGCGCGGCGGGACGTGGGGCGGGTCACCGCGCTGACCGCGCTCGGGCTCGCCTCCGCGGCGGGAGCGGTCGCGCTGCCCGCCGCCCTGGGCCACGCCCTGGACCTGCTGCTGCGCGGCGAGGCCGCGACCCGCTGGGTCGCCCTGTGCGCGGCGATCGTCGCCGCCCAGGCGGCCACCGCCGCGGCCGAAGACCTGCTCACGGGTGTGACGACGGCGCGAGCCACCGCGTTCGTGCGCCGCCGCACGCTGCGGCACGTGCTCGCGGCGGGTCCGGGCGCGGCCGCCCGGCACGGCGAGGGCGACCTCGTCACACGGCTGGTCGGCAACGCCGCCGACGCCGCCGGCACCCCCGCGGCCGCCGCCGCCCTCCCCGCGGCGCTGGCCGCACCGATCGGCGGCATCGTGGCGCTGGCCCTCACCGACCTCTGGCTCGCCGTGGTCTTCCTCGCGGGCGCCCCCCTGCTGACACTGCTGGTGCACCGTTTCGCCCGCGCGTCGGCGGACTGCGTGACCGGCTACCAGGAGACGCAGGGCCGGATCGCGACGCTGCTGGTCGAGGCGCTCGGCGGGGCGCGCACCATCGCCGCGGCCGGGACGGAGCAGCGCGAGACGGCCCGCGTGCTCGGGCCGCTGCCCGAACTGGGTTCGCACGGGCGGAAGATGTGGCAGGTGCAGGGCCGGGCGACGGCGCAGGCGACCGTCCTGGTGCCGCTGCTCCAGATCGCGGTCCTCGCGGTGGGCGGCATCCGCCTGGCGCAGGGCGCCCTGAGCCCCGGCGATCTCCTCGCGGCGGGCCGCTACGTCCTGCTGGCCACCGGAATCGGCTTGGTCGTGGGCCAGTTGGGCGCGGTCGTACGCGGCCGGGCCGCGGCCGCGCGGATCGCCGACGTGCTGGCCGAGCCCGTACCGGCCTACGGGGAGCGGACGTTGCCGCCGCACGGCCCGGGGACGCTCGAACTGCGGGACGTGACCGCGTGCCGCGGCGGCGAGACCGTACTGGACGGGCTCAACCTGACCGTGCCGGGCGGCAGTTGCGTCGCCGTGGTGGGACGCTCGGGCGCCGGCAAGTCCGTACTGGCCGCGCTCGCCGGGCGGTTGGCGGATCCGGAGCACGGCACCGTGCTGCTCGACGGCTGCCCGCTGCCGGACCTCACCGAGCGCGAGCTGCGCGACGCGGTCGGCTACGCCTTCGAACGGCCCGTGCTGTTCGGCGAGACGGTCGGGGACGCCGTCGCGTTCGGGCCGCGGCCCCTCCCGGCCGTGGACGTCACGCGGGCCGCGCGCGCCGCTGAGGCGGACGGCTTCGTGACGCTGCTGCCCGCCGGGTACGCGACACCCCGCGCGGACGCGCCCTTCTCCGGTGGGGAGTACCAACGCCTCGGCCTGGCACGGGCGTTCGCGCACCCGGGGCGGCTGCTCGTGCTGGACGACGCGACGTCCAGCCTCGACACCGTCACCGAACTGCGCGTCGCCCGCGCCCTCTTCCACGACCACCCGCACCGCACCCGTCTGCTCACCACCCACCGCGCGACCACCGCGGCCCGCGCCGACCTCGTCGCCTGGCTGGACGCCGGACGCCTCCGCGCCCTGGCCCCGCACGCCGCCCTGTGGCCCGACCCCGCCTACCGCACCCTCTTCGGAGCGTCCGATGCGTAGCGCTTCCAGCGCGGAAGACCGGCACGACCCGGACGAGCCCCAGGCGGACGGGAAGGAGCCGACCGTTGCGGCCGGGGGGCGGGGCGGCGCCGACGCGTGGCCCGCGTCCACCGGCGGCGGCCCGGACGCGGGCCGCACGAGCGGGCCGACGGAAGGAGCCTCCGCCGCACGCCCGCCCGGCGCCGGCGCGTCGGCCGCCCCCGCCCGCGGCGGCCCGCGTCCGGCCGCGCCCGGGGAGGCCGTCCCCGGCGCCGGGCCGTACCGCGACGATCCCGCCCCGCCCCCCGGGGCGCACGCCGATGGCGGCCCGGGGGGCGGGGGGATGCGGATGCGGGACGCGTTCCGGGGGCGGGGCGGGGGCGTCGCGGTGCTGCTGGGGTGGTCCGTGCTGGAGGCCGGGCAGACGTTCCTGCTCGGCTACGCGCTGGCGCGGGCGATGGACGACGGCTTCCTGCGCGGGCGCCAGGGCACCGGGCTGTGGTGGCTGGCGCTGGCCGCGGCGGGGGTGCCCGCGGGGGCGTACGGGACCGCGCGGGTCTTCGGGGCGGTCGCCGCGCTCGTCGAGCCGTTGCGGGACCGGCTGGTGCGCGGGGTCGTACGGCGCGGGCTGCGGGACGCCGTACGGGCGGCCGGGGGCGGCGGGCGCACGGCGGACTCCGCGGTCGTCTCGCGGCTCACCCACCAGGTGGAGATCGCGCGGGACGCGTTCGGCGGCATCGTCATGGTGCTGCGCTCCTTCGTCTTCACGGCGGCGGGCGCGCTGGCCGGGATGATCGCGCTGGCGCCCGTCCTGCTGCTGGTGGTGCTGCCGCCGCTGGTGGCGGGCGTCGGGCTGTTCGTGGCGGCGCTGCGCCCGCTGGCCCGGCGGCAGGACCGCTACCTCACGACGGACGAGGCGGTGGCGCGGGAGTGCGGCGCGCTCGCCGCGGGGCTGCGGGACATCACGGCGTGCGGGGCGCGCGAGACCGTCGCCGCGCGGGCCGACGAGCGGATCGGGGCCGCGCTGGGCGCCGCCCGCTCGCTGGCCCGCTTCGGGGTGGTGCGTACCGCGGCCCTCGCGGTCGGCGGCCAGCTCCCGCTGGTCCTGCTGCTGCTGGCGGCGCCCTGGCTGCTGTCCTCGCACCGTCTGACGCCGGGGGCGCTGCTCGGCGCGTTCGCGTATCTGACGCAGTCCCTCCAGCCCGCCCTGCAGAACCTCGTCCACACCCTCGGCGCCGCGGGCACCCGGCTGGGCGTCATCCTCACCCGGCTGGCCCCGGCGGGGGCGGATCCGGGGGAGGCCGCGAGGCCCGTGCCGGGGAGCCCGGCGCCCGGGGTCGCCGTCGAGCTGCGGGGGGTGGGTTTCGCGTACGGGCCGGGCGCGGCGCCGGTGCTGGACGGGGTGGATCTGGTGGTGGGGGAGGGGGAGCACCTGGCCGTGGTGGGGCCGAGCGGGGCGGGGAAGTCGACGTTCGCGGGGCTGGTCGCGGGGGTGCTGCGGGCCGGTGCGGGGGAGGTGCGGGTCCGCGGGGAGGTGGTGCTGGTGCCGCAGGAGGCGTACGTCTTCCGCGGCACGGTCGCGGAGAACGTCGGCTACCTGACGGCGGGAGGACCGGGAGAGCGGGCCGTCCAGGAGGCCGTCGACGCCGTCGGGGCGGGGGAACTGGTCGCGGCGCTGGGCGGGCCGGACGGCCGGGTCGATCCGGCGGCCCTGTCCGCGGGGGAGCGGCAACTGCTCGCGCTCGCACGGACGTACGCCGCCCCCGGCCGGGTCGTGCTGCTCGACGAGGCGACCTGCCATCTGGACGCGGACGCCGAGGCCCGCGCGGAGCGGGCGTTCGCGGCGCGGCCGGGGACGACCCTGGTCGTCGTCGCCCACCGGATCAGCTCCGCGCGCCGCGCCGCCCGCACCCTGGTGCTGGACGGCGCGCACACCGCGTGCGCCCCGCACACCGAACTGCTCGCGCTCTCGCCGCTCTACCGGGACCTGGCCGCCGCCTGGACCCCCGCCCCGGCCCCTGCTCCGGCGCCCGCCGACGCGGCGGCGCCGCTCACACCCACCCCGCGAAGCGGGAGATCCTGATCGCGTCCACCCGGTTGCGCGCCCCCGTCTTCCGGGTGATGGCCGCGAGGTAGTTGCGCACCGTGCCGTTGCACAGGTGCAGGCTGCGGGCGATCTCCGTGACGGACGCGCCCTCCGCGCTGAGCGACAGCACGCTCAGCTCGCGCGGGGTGAGCGGCATGTCCGCGGCTTGCAGGAATTCGACGGCCAGCGACTCGTCGACGAACCGTTTCCCCGCCGCGACGCGGCGTATCGCCGCCGGTAAGCGATCCGCGGAACGGTCCTTGTTGACGAAGCCGAGCGCGTCGGCCGCGTACGCGCGCCGCAGGTTGCCCGGTTTGCCGCTGCTGGTCAGCACGATGACCGCGCTGCACGCGCCGCCGCCGGAGCCGTTGCCGCCGTCCGTGCGCCTGCGCACTCCGGCGGCCGGGGTCGCGTAGCGGTCGGCGTGCCGGCGCCAGCCGGGGCAGTCCGCGTCCACCACGCACACATGGGTGCCGCGACATCGGCCCGGCTCACCCATCTGGTGCCATCCCACGTCGGTCACCTCGAAATCCGGCTCGTTGCCCAGCAGTGCCGCCAGTGCGGACCGCATCAGGCTGGTGTCATGGGCCACCAGAACGCGTATCAACTCGGCCGTCCCCTTGTCTCGGCGCACGCCGGTCGCCACGGACGGGACCGGAAGAGAGCGGTCCATTCCTACCCTGGCGAGTTGTCCTGGAGGACCCGTATTCGCGTCATTCAGTGGTGGACAGGGGTGAATCGGATGCTTTTGGGGGCGCGCGGCGCGATACGTTTCGCGCCACCCGTGTGGGTGACACGGTCAGGCTTTGGCCAAACGTCGGCGCGGCCTCGTCCCGCGCCTCACCCGAGCCTCGCCCGCGCCTCACCCCGCCGGGATCAGCCGGCACACCGTGCGGATGTCCGTCTGCACCTGCCGTACCGCCGCGCGGTCGGTCAGCCAGCTGACCAGCGCCGCGTGCCAGGTGTGCTCCACCACCCGGACGGCCGAGAGGCATTCCGCGCTCGGCTCCCCGCCCAGCCGCATCGCGTCCAGGATGATCGCCCGGGTCAGCACCGACACCGTGTCGACGTCCTCGCGCACCGACCGGTCGGCGAAGATCACCGCCCGCACCATGGCCTCGGCGAGCAGCGGCTCGCGCTGGAGCGCCCGGAAGGCCCGCAGCAGTGTTTCGGCCACCCGCTCGCCGGGGGTCGCGGCGGCCGGGGGGCGGTCCAGCAGCGTGCCGTGCAGCCGTCCGAGCTGGTCCTGCATCACCGCGACCAGCAGATGGATCTTGGACGGGAAGTAGCGGTAGAGCGTGCCGAGCGCGACCCCGGACTCCTCGGCGACCTCCCGCATCTGGACCGCGTCGAAACCGCCCCCGGCGGCGAGCCGGGTGCTGGCCTCCAGGATGCGGCGCCGCCGGGCCTCCTGCCGTACGGTCAAACCGGACAGACTTGTCACACGGTTCGCACTGGTCACACCGGTCCTGCCGGTCACACCACCGGTCACGCGGTCCATGGGCACGTCCGTCCGTCACGCAGGCGGCCTCCCGGGGGCGCCGTCCGGCCCGCGGGGGGCCGTCCGGTTGCCGGGTGATCCACCCTCTGTACCATCGAGTCTGAAACTTGTTCTAGATTAGCGCGACCGGTTACGCTCCGGCTCAATCGCTGCGAAGGGGGCCGGAGTGACGGCAGATTCCAGACCGCTGCGGATCGCGCTGCTGAGCTACAAGGGCAACCCGTACTGCGGCGGCCAGGGCGTCTACGTACGGCACCTCTCCCGTGAGCTGGCGGCGCTCGGCCACCGCGTCGAGGTGATCGGCGCCCAGCCCTACCCCGTCCTGGACGCGGTCGGCGCGGGTGTCACCCTCACCGAGCTGCCCAGCCTCGACCTCTACCGCCAGCCGGACCCGTTCCGTACGCCCTCGCGCGGCGAGTACCGCGACTGGATCGACGCGCTGGAGGTCGCCACCATGTGGACCGGCGGCTTCCCCGAGCCGCTCACCTTCAGCCTGCGGGCGCGCCGTCATCTCGCCGCCCGCCGCGCCGACTTCGACGTCGTCCACGACAACCAGACGCTCGGCTACGGACTGCTGGGCCTGCGGATGCCGCTGGTCACGACCATCCACCACCCCATCACCGTCGACCGGCGGCTGGAACTGGCCGCCGCGCAGGACTGGAAGCGGCGCGCGTCGGTACGCCGCTGGTACGGCTTCACCCGCATGCAGAAGCGGGTGGCCCGGCGGCTCCCCTCCGTGCTCACCGTCTCCGGCTCCTCCAGCGCCGAGATCACCACGGACCTCGGAGTACGCCCCGAGCGCGTGCACACCGTGCCGATCGGCGCCGACACCGCGCTCTTCAGCCCCGACCCGGCGGTGCCCGAGGTACCCGGCCGCATCGTCACGACCTCCAGCGCCGACGTGCCCCTCAAGGGCCTGGTCTTCCTCGTCGAGGCGCTCGCGAAGGTCCGCGCCGCGCACCCGGACGCGCATCTGGTCGTCGTCGGCAAGCGCCCCGAGGCCGGGCCCGTCGCCGAGGCGATCGAGCGCTACGGGCTCGAAGGCGCGGTCGACTTCGTCAAGGGCATAAGCGACGCGGAGCTGGTCGACCTCATCCGCAGCGCCCAGGTCGCGTGCGTGCCGTCGCTCTACGAGGGCTTCTCGCTCCCCGCCGCGGAGGCGATGGCGACCGGCACGGCGCTGGTCGCCACCACGGGCGGCGCCGTCCCGGAGGTCGCCGGACCCGACGGCGAGACCTGCCTGGCCGTCCCGCCGGGCGACGCCCCCGCCCTCGCCGCCGCCCTCGACCGCGCCCTCGCCGACCCCGCGCTCCGCCACCGCCTCGCGTCCGCGGGCCGCACCCGCGTCCTGACCCACTTCACCTGGGCCCGCGCGGCCGTGCAGACCTCGGAGCTCTACCGCGAGGCGATCGCGAGGCAGGGCAGCGGGGCGCAGGGCAGCGTTGCGCAGGAGCCGGTTACTCAGGGGCGCGGGGAACTGCGCGCTCAGTCCTCCACCGGCCGGTGGTCCGGGGACGACAGCAACGACCCCTTCGGTGCGGAACCGGAGCGGGCAGCAGCCGTAAAGGGGAGCACCTCATGCTGACCGTCGACTTCACCCGCTTCCCCGTCGCCGAAGGCGACCGCGTGCTGGACCTCGGCTGCGGCGGCGGCCGCCACGCCTTCGAGTGCTACCGCCGCGGCGCCCGCGTCGTCGCGCTGGACCGCAACGGCGAGGAGATCCGCGAGGTCGCGAAGTGGTTCGCGGCGATGCGGGAGGCGGGCGAGGCGCCCGCGGGGGCGAGCGCGGTGGCCATGGAGGGCGACGCCCACCATCTCCCCTTCCCCGACGACAGCTTCGACGTCGTGATCATCTCCGAGGTGATGGAGCACATCCCCGACGACAAGGGCGTGCTCGCCGAGATGGTGCGGGTGCTGCGGCCCGGCGGCCGGATCGCCGTGACCGTGCCGCGTTACGGGCCGGAGAAGGTCTGCTGGGCGCTCTCCGACGCCTACCACGAGGTCGAGGGCGGCCACATCCGCATCTACAAGGCCGACGAGCTGCTGGAGCGGATGCGGGAGGCGGGCCTGCGCCCGTACGGCACGCACCACGCGCACGGCCTGCACGCGCCGTACTGGTGGATCAAGTGCGCGGTCGGCGTCGACAACGACAAGGCGCTGCCGGTGAAGCTCTACCACAAGCTGCTGGTGTGGGACATCGTGAAGAAGCCGCTGGCCACCCGGCTGGCCGAGCAGGCGCTCAACCCGCTGATCGGCAAGAGCTTCGTGGCGTACGCGACCAAGCCGCAACTGCCGGACGCCGCCGCGGTGTTCGACGAGTCGCTGGACGCCCCCGCGTGACCAGGGCCGGGCGGTGGCGCGGTACCGAACGGCTCGTGCTGCCCGGTGTGCTCACCGCCGAGCAGGCCGAGCACACGGTGGACGCGCTGCTCGCCGCGCAGCGGCCGGACGGGGCGATCCCGTGGTTCCCCGGCCACCACCTCGACCCGTGGGACCACATCGAGGCCGCGATGGCGCTGGACGCCGCGGGCGAACGGGACGCGGCGGAGGCCGCGTACACCTGGCTCGCCCGCCACCAGCAGCCGGACGGCGGGTGGTTCGCCGCCTACCAGGACGGCGACCCGGCGCGCCCGGTGGACCGTTCCCGCGAGTCCAACTTCTGCGCGTACGTCGCCGTCGGCGTCTGGCACCACTACCTGGCCACCGGCGACGACGCCTTCGCCGACCGGATGTGGCCGACCGTCGCCGCCGCCGTGGAGTTCGTGCTCGCGCTCCAGCAGCCCGGCGGGCAGATCGGCTGGAAGCGGGAATCCGTGGAGGACGGCGGGGCGGTCGTCACCGACGCGCTGCTGACCGGGAGTTCGTCGGTGCACCAGGCGCTGCGCTGCGCGCTGGCGCTGGCCGAGCACCGCGAGGAGCCGCAGCCGGACTGGGAGCTGGCGACCGGTGCGCTGGGCCACGCGATCCGCCGGCACCCCGAGCGCTTCCTCGACAAGTCCCGCTACTCGATGGACTGGTACTACCCGGTGCTCTCCGGGGCGCTGCGCGGCCCGCGTGCCGTGGCCCGGATCGAGGAGGGCTGGTCCCGCTTCGTGGTGCCCGGCCTCGGGGTGCGCTGCGTGCTGCCCAACCCGTGGGTGACCGGCGGGGAGAGCGCCGAACTGGCCCTGGCGCTGTGGGCGGTGGGCGAGTCGGACCGCGCGGTGCGCATCCTCGCCGACATCCAGCACCTGCGCGCGGACGACGGGCTGTACTGGACCGGCTACGTCTTCGACGACGACGCCTACTGGCCCGTGGAGCGCACCACCTGGACGGCGGGCGCGCTGCTGTTGGCGGTGGCCGCACTCGGGGGGGACGAGGCGACCACCGCGGTCTTCGGGGCGGAGCGGCTGCCGAACGGCCTTGCGCCCGGCTGCTGCCCGCCCCGGCTCCGAGAGTGCTGAACGTTCTGAAGGAGAAGGCTCCGGTGGGTCACCGGGGGCCGGTCAGCGGTTGACCCGGCCGGCCACCACCTGGGCGATGGCCAGGTAGACCACGGCCGGCAGGCCGTAGTTGAGGACCGTGCGCCAATTGGCGTTGTCCGGGGTGAAGAGGTCCCTCGACCAGGTCGCCAGCCAGTTCGCCGAGTGGTGGACCCAGTTCACCAGGTCGTTGCCCCGGTTGGCGTCGAAGACGAAGAAGATGATCCACAGGATGAGGATCAGCGCAGCGATGTCTGCGGCGATCATGATGATCGCCGCGGCGGGGTTGCCGCCGTAGCGTCTGTACATGACGGCTGTCTTGCCGCGATCCGTCGTTCGAAACCCCGTGCGGGAGCGGTGCGCACGCGCGGGCCCGGACATGCGGAACGGCGGCCGGCCGCCCCGTGCGGGGAGGCCTGCCGCCGTGTGGTGCCTTGAGGAGATACGGTTCAGCCGCGCTGGATTCCGCTGCTGTCCTGGAGGACGCCGCGGCGCCCGTCCTGGGTCTGCGCGATGAGCTGCGCACCGCGCTGGTCGACCGCGAGGTACCAGGTGCCCGGGGTCAGTTCGGCGATCTGCGCGCCGGAACCGTCCTCCGCGTACAGCGGGCGCGGCACCGGCACCGCGAACCAGAAGGCGCTGAAGTCCGAGGCCGCGGCGGTCGGCTGCGGGGCCTGCGGCGCGGCGGTCTGCGCGCCGTACGGCTGCTGGCCGAAGCTCGGGTCGACGGACTGCGCGCCGCCCGGGTAGCCGTAGCCGGCCTGCTGCGGGGTGGCGCCGTAGGACGGGCCGCCCACCGCGTAGGGCTGCTGCGCGGCCGGGGCGGGGGCGCTCGCCAGCGGCGCCTTGAGCGCCGGGAGGCGGTCCGACAGCGGCGCGACGACCGCGATGACCACGCCGAAGACGAAGGTCAGCCAGGCGCCCGCGCCCTTGTCGTACCCGCCGAAGTCGGTGAAGAGCACGGCCCACACGGCCGTCCAGCCCGCGAAGAGCGACAGCGCCACCGACCACTGCTTGAACGACAGCCCGAGCACCTGCTTGCCGTTGAACTGCGGGGCGTGCGAGGCGAACACCGCCGCACCGGCGGCGACGGCCGTCAGGGTGACCGCGGGCAGCACCGGGAAGAGGCCCGAGTGCCAGAGGTTCTTGGACGCGGACCCGTACTGCGAGTCGATGCTGATGTACGGCAGGAAGGAAGCGATGAGCAGCAGCGCCGCTGCTCCGATCACCGCGCCGTCTCCTCGGGTCAGGGAGCGGATGTTCACGTCAGGTCCTGTCCTTTGTCGGTACTGCTTCTGCTGGTGTCTGTCGTGCTCTCGCAACGGCTCTCGCACCCGCCGCGGGTGCGGCATGTGCGCCCTGGCACCGTCGAGTTCGGGGAGGTGCCCCATGGTACGGGGACGATCTTGACCGGGTGGGCTCGTATACGCATTGGTGCACGATCCATACCGGACTGCTACAGCCCTGTCACCTCTTCCCTTCCAGGAAGGCGGTGAGTCCGTCGGCGATCCCCTCGGCGGCCTTCTGCCGCCAGGCCGGGTCGGTCATCTCGGCGGCGTCGCGCGCGTTGCGCATGTTGCCGCACTCGATGAAGACCTTCGGCACCCTGGTGAGGTTGAGCCCGCCCAGGTCGTCGCGGACGGTGAGGCCCTTGCCGCCCAGGTAGTTGGCGAACGGCTCACCCGTCACCGCCGTGAAGTGCGACCGCAGGGTGGTCGCCAGGCGCAGCGAGGGCGCCGCGACGGCGCGGGTGTCGGCCGCGCCCTTGTGCACGGACTTGGGCGCGATCACATGGAAGCCGAACTTGTCGGCCGGTGCCCCGTCGGCGTGGATGGACAGGGCGGCGTCGGCGTGCGCCGCGTTGCCCGTCCGGGCCCGCTCGTCGACACAGGGGCCGTACGGGCGGTCGCCGTCGTAGGTGAGCACCACCTTCGCGCCGCGCGCCTCCAGCAGCGCCCGCACCCGGTGGGCGACGTCCAGGGTGTACGTCGCCTCGGGGTAACCGGCGTTCGTCGCCGTGCCGGTGGTGTCGCACGCCTTGCGGTTGGTGCCGATGTCGACGGACTTGCCGATCTCGGCGGTGTGCCGGGCGTTGCCGAGGTTGTGTCCCGGGTCGAGCACGACGACGCGGCCGGTCAGCTCCCTGCGGGGCGCCGTGGACGCCGGGCCCGCAGTCGCGGAGTCACCGTGTGCGACCGGGGCGGGGCTCGTACGATCGGCGGCGGGCGCCGCCGCGGGCCCGCGGCCGTCCGCCGTACCGGCGTCCGTGCCGCGGTGCGCGTCGTACACGAACCAGCCCCCGGCCAGGGCCGCGACCACCACGACTGCCGTGACGGCCAGCGACCTGCTCCGAGTGCCCCCGTGTGACTCGTTGCTGAACACGCCCGCGACTCTATCGGCCCGGCTCGCCGCCCCGCACCGCCCCCGCGCAACGGCCACCCGGCGCGACCGGGCCGCTACCGTACGTCCGCCGCGGGGCGGTGGCTGTCACCGCGTGTGCTCGCCACCGGTCACTCTGCGCAGCAGCCGCAGTGAGCCCGTCACCGACTCCTCGGCGAACTCGCCGGACTCCAGCGCGCGCAGGTACACGCGGTAGGGGGCCTGGCCGCCGTCCGCCGGGTCGGGGAAGACGTCGTGGATCGCGAGCAGCCCGCCGGGCGCGACGCGCGGCGCCCAGCCCTCGTAGTCGGCGCCCGCGTGCTCGTCGGTGTGGCCGCCGTCGATGAACACCAGACCGAAGGGACGCGCCCACAGCGCCGCCACCTGCGGCGACCGCCCCACGACGGCGACGACGTGATCCTCCAGGCCCGCCGCGTGCAGGGTGCGGCGGAAGTGCGGGACGGTGTCCATCAGCCCGGTGTGCGGATCGACCAGCGTCGGGTCGTGGTACTCCCAGCCGGGCTGCTGCTCCTCGCTGCCCCGGTGGTGGTCGACGGTCACCACGACCGTGCCCGCCCGCCGGGCCGCGTCCGCGAGCAGGATCGTCGAACGCCCGCAGTACGTACCGATCTCCAGGACCGGCAGCCGCAGCCGCGCGGCCGCGTCGCGCGCCGCCGCGTGCAGGGCCAGGCCCTCGTCCGCGGGCATGAACCCCCGGGCCGCCTCGAACGCGGCGAGCACGTCCGCCGCGGGTCCCGCCGTCTCCGCCGTCTCCGTCGCCTCTGTCATCCCCGCATCCTACGAAGCCGCAGGTCGTGCGGGTACGCAGGGCGCGTCCTCCCGGGTCGGCGCGGCGAGCGGTCGCCGGTCCCGCCGGACGCCCGGCGTACGCCCCCCGGGCCGCGGGCGGTAGTCGCACGCGGGCCGCGGGGCGTAGGCACCCGGGGCCATGGTCGTAGTCCCAAGTCCCGATGCGGAGAAGGCCTCCGGACCGGGAGCATGGGGCCCATGAGTGAAATCCTCGGAGAGCGCACCACCCCGTCCGACCGCGGCACGCGCAGGGCGGCACCCGCCTGGGCGGTGCTGCTCGCGGTGTGCGCCGGGCAGTTCCTCGTGGTGCTCGACGTGTCGGTGGTCAATGTCGCGCTGCCCTCGATGCGCACCTCGCTCGGCCTCGGCGAGAGCGCGCAGCAGTGGGTCGTCAACGGATACGCGCTCACCTTCGCCGGCTTCATGCTGCTCGGCGGACGCGCCGCCGACCTGCTCGGCCGCAAGGCCACCTTCGTCACCGGCCTCGGCCTGTTCACCGCCGCGAGCCTGGCGGGCGGCCTCGCGCAGAACCCCGCGATGCTCATCACCGCGCGGGCGGTGCAGGGCCTCGGCTCGGCGGTGCTCGCCCCCGTCACCCTGTCCATCCTCACCACCTCCTTCCCCGAAGGCCCCGAGCGGACCCGGGCGATAGCCACCTGGACCGCGGTCGGCGCGGGCGGCGGCGCCGCGGGCGGTCTCGTCGGCGGCGCCCTCACCGACTGGCTGTCCTGGCGCTGGGTGCTGCTCGTCAACGTGCCGATCGGCGCGCTGGTGCTGATCTGCGCGGTGCTCTTCCTCACCGAGAGCCGCGGCCAGTCCGTGCGCCGGCTGGACATCCCCGGCGCGGTGCTCGTGACCGGCGGCGTCGCCGCGCTCGCGTACGGGATCGCGGAGACCGAGTCGCACGGCTGGACGTCGGCGCGCTCGCTGGGCCCGCTCGTCGGCGGCCTGCTGGTGCTCGCGCTCTTCACGGCGGTCGAGGCACGCACCGCCGAACCCCTCATCCACCTGCGGCTGTTCACCATCCGCTCGGTGTCCTCGTCGAACACGCTGCTCTTCGTGTCGGGCGCCGCGACCTTCTCGACGTGGTACTTCCTGTCCCTCTACATGCAGCAGGTGATGCACTACAGCCCGATCCGCACGGGCCTGGCCTTCCTGCCGCACACCATCGCGATCGTCGCCGGGTCCAAGCTCGCCCCGCGCCTCATGGCCCGCTTCGACGCCCGGCTCCTGGTCGCCTGCGGCGGCCTGATCTCCGCGGCGGGCCTGGCCTGGCAGAGCCGGGTGAGCGCCGACAGCACCTTCGTCGGCATCATCCTCGGACCCGGCCTCCTCACCATGTTCGGCGCGGGCCTGATGATGACCCCGGTCGCGGCCGCCGCGATGTCCGGCATCGGCCGCACGGACCAGGGCCTGGTGTCCGGCCTGCTCAACACCTCCCGGCAACTCGGCGGCGCCCTGGGCCTGACGATCCTCGCCACGATCGCCGCCTCCCGCATCACCGCGCGCGGACACGCGGGCGCGAGCGACGCGGTGGCGCTGTCCTCCGGCTACGGCCTGGCGTTCCTGGTGAGCGCCGCCTTCCTGGTCGGGGCGAGCGCGCTCGCGGTGCTGCTGCCCAAGCCGCAGCCGCAGCTCAAGGGCTGAGGCCCCGGCCGCGCTGAGCGGTCACGCGCCGCCCGTCAGAGCCAGCCGTTCTGACGGGCGGCGCGCACCGCCTCCATGCGGTTGCGGCTGCCGGTCTTGCCGATCGCCGCGGACAGGTAGTTGCGGACGGTCGACTCCGACAGGAAGAGCTTCCCGGCGATGTCGGCGACCGTCGCGCCGTCCGCGGCCGCGTTGAGCACGTCCCGCTCCCGCGCCGTCAGCGGACTCGGCCCCGCGCTCAGCGCCGCGGCGGCCAGCGCCGGATCGATGACCCGCTCCCCGCGCAGCACCCGCCGGATCGCCCCGGCCAGCTCCTCCACGGGCCCGTCCTTGACCAGGAAGCCCGCCGCCCCCGCCTCCATCGCCCGCCGCAGATAGCCCGGCCGTCCGAACGTCGTGAGGATCAGCACCCGGCACTCCGGCAGCTTCTCCCGCAGCTCCGCGGCCGCGTCCAGCCCGCTCATCCCCGGCATCTCGATGTCGAGCAGCGCCACGTCGGGCCGTACGTCCAGCGCCTCGGCCACCACCCGGTCCCCGGCCCCGACCTGCGCGACGACCTCCATGTCGTCCTCCAGGTCCAGCAGCAGCGCCAGCGCCCCCCGCATCATCCCCTGGTCCTCGGCGAGCAGCACCCGCACCGACCGCGCCCCGTCCTCCGTCACCCCGCCACTTTACGGCCCGCCCGAGCGGGCCTTTCCCCGAGCCCGGGGCGTTCCGGGCGGGGCCGGGGCGCTCCGGCCCGGCGGGCCGTGTCCGGGCCGCGTCCGCGGTGGCCTTCGGCGGCCACCGCGGCGGCGGACCCGAGTGTCGCCGCGGCCAGGCCGCCCCACAGCGCGGCCGGGCCGTGCGGGGCGAGCGCGGTGATGACGGCGGGGGAGACGGCGAGGCCGAAGCCCGTGGAGAGCTGGAAGCGGGCGAGGGCGCGGCCCAGGACGGGCGCCGGGGCGAGCGCGGTGACGAGGGCGGTGGCGCTGCCCGCGTAGACGATCTCGCCGACGGTGCAGAGCACGGACACCGCGGCGACGGCGGGGACCGCCCGGCCGCCGCCCAGCGGGACGGCCGCGAGGAAGCCCAGGTAGGAGACGGTCAGCAGCACCCCGGAGGCGGCCAGTACGGTCCGCCGCGGGAAGCGGGCCAGCGCGGCGGTGAGCGGCACCTGGAGCGTGACGACCAGCACCGTGTTGGCCACGAACACCGCCCCCGGCCACACCGCGGACGCGTGCAGCTGTGTCGTCAGGACCAGCGGGAGCGCGACCTCGGGGACGTTGAGGCAGAAGACGTAGACGACGTTGGCGGCCAGCAGCAGGCCCATCCGGGGCGCGGGCACGGGCGCGCCGGTCCCGTCCCCGGCCGGGACGGTGTCCGCCGGGTCCGCGCGCACATGGACCGACCGGGCGAGGGCCGCCGCGGCGAGGTAGGCGAGCGCGGTGACGGCCGCCAGCGTCCGCAGCGCCCCCGTGCCGCCCGCCATGCACGCGGTCGCGAGCAGCGCCCCGGCGCCGAGGCCCGCGTTGCGCAGGGCGCGGGCCCCGGCGAGCGCGGTGTCGCGCTCCCTGCCGTGCGCGACCGTCGCCACGAGCGCGGCGTGCGCGGCGGGCCAGGCCTGGTTGCCGATGCCGAGGAAGAGCGCGGCCGCGACGAAGAGCGGGACGTGCCCCGCCGGAGCGGCCAGCAGCAGCGCCACACCCAGCACCCGCACCAGCATCGACGCCGCCACGACGGTGCTGCGCGCGCCGCGGTCCAGCCACCGGCCCACCAGGGGCATGCACCCCAGGCCGACGACGATGCCGGCCGTCATCGCGGTGCCGGTGACCGGGGCGGACAGCCCCAGCACCGTCACGCCGTACAGCAGCAGGAAGGGCCGCAGCAGGCCGGTGCCGAGCGCGTCCACGGCCAGGGCGACGGCGTAACGGGGGCCTCCCGAGGCGCGGACGAGGGCGCGGGGCCGAAGCGCGGTGGTGGTTGCCATGACGTCAGACGGTGCGCCCGGCCGCCGGGGCGGGGCACGCCGGTTGACGCCTCCCGTCAATCGGCGCCGCCACCCGGGCCCCCGTGCGGTGATGATGGGGGCATGACGCTGAGGATCGACATCAGCGGCGCGCCCTCCGAGCCGGTGCGGTTCGCCGCCTCCCCGCTGGCCGAACTGACCGCGATGCTGCACGTGCTCGCCGAACCGGGCCACCACCCGCAGTTCGCCGCGTGGGCCGCGGACGTGTGGGCCGGGCTGCCGCCGGAGCTGGCCGAGCGGCTCCGGGAGGCGGAGTTCCTCTGGCGTTACACACAGGCCGACTTCCTGATACCCGGGCGTCCCCGGTCCACCCTCGCCGAGGAACTCGACGACGTGGACCGGATCGACGACGAGACGTACGTGACGGCCGCGCTCGTCACCACCTGCGGCAGCAACCGGGTGCACTTCCGCGGGGCCTCGCCGCTCACCGACGCGGTGGCGCGCGAGCGGGCCCTGGAGGTCGCGCAGGCCCGCGGGGCGCTCCAGGAGGCCTTCGCCGAACGGCTCCTCGCGGACCCGGCGGCGGTGCGGGCGCGGGTGCGCCGCACCCTGGAGGAGTGCGCGGAGGCGTTCTTCGACGCGGCCTGGGCGGGCGTCGTGGTGCGGCTCGCGACCGATCTGCGGCTGAAGAACGAGCTGCTCAGGCGGCAGGGCCTCGGGGCGGCGCTGACCTCGGTCTCCGGCGCGGTCGGCCTGGCGGCGGACGGCGGGTGCATCGTCGTGGACAAGGTCCAGGACAAGGCGACCGCCGCCCGCGTCGCCGGAGCGACCTTCATCCCCAGCGTCTTCAACCGCCCGCACCTGGTCGCCGTCCACGCGCCCGGGTGGCACCCGGTCGTGCAGTACCCCGTCGCGGGGCCCGCCCCGGCCGAGCCGGTCTCCGTGGAGACGGTCACCCTCCGGCTGGAGGCCCTCGCCCACCCGGTACGGCTCCGGCTGCTGCGCACGCTGGCGCGCGGCCCGCACACCACCAGCGAACTGGCCCACTTCTGGGGGCTGTCGCCCCCGGAGGTCTCCCGCCACCTCGCCGTCCTGCGCCGCGCGGGCCTGCTCACGTCCCGGCGGCACGGCCGGTACGTCCGCTACTCCCTCAACCTTCCCGACCTGACGGCACTGGGCAGCGACCTGCTGTCGGCCGTCCTGCGCTGAGCAGGAGACCGGCCGTGCCCGGCCTCGTGGCCCGCGGGGGCGAGCCGCTAGCGTGACGTGCCATGACGAGTGGAACAGAGGGCGGCGCCGAGCCGCCGGGGATCATGCAGCTGGGCTTTCCCGGGGAGCTGCGCGACCAGCTGGTCGCCGCGGTGCTGGACGGCAGCAAGACGTCCACGACCGGGGTCGTCGCCGCCTACACGCACGAGGGGGAGGAGCTGCCGCGGGTCGGGGAGCGGTCGGTGGTGCTGGACTCCGCCGGGCAGGGGGTCGCCGTCGTCGAGGTCACCGAGGTGCGGGTGGTGCCGCTCGGGGAGGTGGACCTCGCGCACGCGGTGGACGAGGGGGAGGGCTACACGACGGTCGAGCAGTGGCGCCGCGGCCACGAGGCCTTCTGGCACAGCGACGCGATGCGCGAGGCCCTGGACGACCCGCACTTCACGGTCGACGACACCACCCCGGTGGTGCTGGAGCGTTTCCGCGTCGTGGCCGACCTGCGCACGCCGACCCCGGAGGCCTGACCCCGCGCGGCCGGACACCAGGCCCGACCCGGGCCCGGCCGCGCCCCCGGCTCAGCCCGCCGTGTCCTCGCCCGTCGGCAGCACCGCCGTCACGCGGAAGCCGCCCGACGGGGACGGGCCGGTCGTCAGGGAGCCGCCCGCCGCGGCGAGGCGCTCGGTCAGGCCGCGCAGGCCCGTGCCCGTACGGGGCAGCGTCGCGGTGCTCCCGGCGGCCGTGGGGCGCGGCGGGGCGGCGGGCGCGGGGCCGCAGCCGTCGTCGGTGATCGTCAGCCGGGCCTGCCCGTCCGCCGCGTGCAGCTCGATCCGGGCGCGGGCCGCGCCGCTGTGCCGTACGACGTTCGTGACCCCCTCGCGCACCACCCAGCCCAGCAGCGCCTCGGTCTGCGGCGGCAGCGGCGGGCCCGACTCCCGCACCACGACCTCGATGTCGGAGGCGGCCAGCGCCGAGCGCGCCCGGTCCAGCTCGGTCGCGAGGCTGCCCTCGCGGTAGCCGGTGACGGCCTCGCGGATCTCGGTGAGGGCCTGCCGCCCGACCGCCTCGATGTCGCCGACCTGCGTCAGCGCCGCGTCCATGTCGCGCGGCGCGAGCCGCCGCGCGGCCTCCGCCTTGACCACGACGACGGACAGCGTGTGCCCCAGCAGATCGTGCAGGTCGCGCGAGAAACGCAGCCGCTCCTCGGCGACGGCGTTGCGCGCCAGCTCCTGCCGGGTGGCCTTGAGCTGCGCCACCGCCTGGAAGAGCGTGATGATCAGCGACACGACGAAGCCGGACAGGAACGTCCCGTACGCCAGGCTCGTGGTGCTCCAGAAGCCCTCGTGGTGCAGGCTCGACACCACGCCCGCCGAGGCGCTGAGCACCGTCAGCGAGGCGCCCAGGAAGCGGCGGCTGCGCGACACGCAGCCCGCGCCCAGCGACGTCAGCACGAACAGCAGCATGAAGTTGCCGCCGTAGCCGATCGCCAGCGCGAGCGTGACCGCGCCGAGCGCCGCGAGCAGCCGGTAGGGCACCCGGCTGCGCCGCCACCGCTCGCTGAAGGACGAGCGGACGGTGGACACGTACAGCACGCAGAAGAGCAGGAGCCCGCTCCCGGCGAGCCAGGGCAGGGCCACCTCGCCCTTGAGGATGTCCGCGCCGGGGCCGATCACCATCAGCAGCCACGGGATGAGGGCCCCGCCGTCGGGCGCCTTGAGGTGCTCGACCTCCTGCTCGAAGTCCTCGGGGCCGCGCCGCCACCACATGCGGCGGCTGCACGCCTCGTCCGGGGCGTCGGCGTCCGCTTTCGCGGTGCCTGCCCGTTCCGTCCTCGTCCTTGCCATGGTGGTCCCCGTCCCCCGTCGAGTGCGCTGCCGCCTTGCGTCCGCCGGGGGAGGCGACGCCGGTCCGTACGGTCGTACGGTCATACGGTCCGGGCGCTCCGCCGGTAGGAGAACACAGCGTAACCGGCGAAAACGACCAGCCAAAGGCCCAGCACCGCCACCGTGCCCGGACCGGGGGCGTGCCGGTCCAGCACGCTCCAGCCCAGATCGCCGAAGCGGGCGGTGGGCGTCCAGCGCGATATCGCGGCCAGCCAGCCGGGGAAGACGTCCGCCGGCAGCCACAGCCCGCCGAGCACCGAGAGCCCCATCATGCTGACCATGCTCACGACACCGGCGGTCTGCGCGGTGAGCCCGTAGCCGTTGCCGAGCCCCAGCAGGGTGAAGGGGATCGTGCCCAGCCACATCAGTACCGCCGCCGCGGCCCACTGCCACACCGCGAGCCGCACCCCGTCCACGAGCGCGCCCGCGGCGAAGACGGACACGATCGCCGGGAGCACCGTCACCCCCGCCGTCAGCGCCCGCGCCAGCACCACCTGGAGCGGGGTCAGCGGGGTCACCCGCAGCTGCCGCAGCCAGCCGCGCGCCTTGTCGTCCGCGATCCCCGGCCCCACGCCGAGGGCCGCGCCCATCGCCCCGTACGCGGCCATGCCGATCATCGAGTAGCGGGCGTAGTCCATGGTGTCCTCGGCGGACTCCCCGGTGCCGAGGTTGGTGAAGAGCAGGTACATCAGCAACGGGGTCGCGATGCCCACGACGACGAAGCCGGTGTCGCGCAGCGTGCGGCGGACCTCCAGGCGGATGTAGGCGAGCATCATCGGACGGCCTCCTCGTACGGAGCCGCGGCGGGCTCGTGGTCTTCGGTCTCGTGCGGGGTGTCGTGCGCGGTCAGGGTGAGGAACGCCTCCTCCAGGCTCGCGGGCGTCACGCTCAGCCCGCGCACCCGTCCGGCGGCGGCCAGCGCGAGGACGGTCGCGTCGGAGTCGGCGCTGCGCAGCACCGCCCGCTCGCCGCGCACCTCCAGCGACAGCACCCCCGGCAGCGTGCGCAGCCCCGCGGTGCCGCCGCCCGCGAGGTCGAACGCCACGAGCGTCGCGCCGACCCGCCGCTTGATCTCCTCGCCGGTGCCGTCGGCGACCGTACGGCCCCCGTCGAGGACGACGACGCGGTCCGCGTTGCCGTCCGCCTCCTCCAGGTAGTGCGTCGAGAACAGCACGGTGTTGCCGCGCGCCGCGTACCCGCGCATCGAGCGCCAGAACGCGCGCCGGGCCTCCACGTCCAGCGCCGCCGTCGGCTCGTCCAGCACCAGCAGCTCCGGCCCGCCCGCCACCGCCAGCGCGAACCGCAGCCGCTGCGCCTGCCCGCCGGACAGCCGGTCCGCCCGCCGCTCCGCCAGCTCCCCGATCCCGGCCAGCTCCAGCGCCTCGCCCGCGGGCAGCGGCCGCGGATACGTGGCGGCCACGAAGTCCACCAGCTCCCGTACGGTCGCCCGCGGCACGGGGCTGCCCGCCTGGAGCATCGCCCCCACCCGGCCCGCCCGCACGGCCTCCCGCGGGGTCCCGCCGAAGACCCGCACCTCCCCGTCGTCCGGGCGGTCCAGCCCCAGCAGCAGCGCGATCGTCGTGGACTTCCCGGCGCCGTTGCGCCCGAGCAGCGCGCAGGTCTCGCCCGCGGCGAGCCGCAGATCGAGCCCGGCGACGGCCTCGACGCTCCCGAACCTCTTCCGTACTGCGCGTAGCCGCGCGGCATCTTCCATGCAACTGACGCTAGGGGCACGGGGGTTGGCCGGGGCAGCACCGAATGTCCCCGGGGCCCCGGTACAAATGTCCCGCCCGCGGGGAAAGGCCAGGTCACCGCCGTTCCCGGCGGTCGGGCACGATGGGGTCCATGAACGCCCCGCGCCCGCGCCCGCACCCGCGCCCGCGCCCGCGTCCGCACCTGCCGAGCACCGAGGCCGCGGTGCGCGCGATCCGCGAGATCGCCGAGGAGTACGGCCTGGAGATGGCCGTCACCGACGACATCGGCGCCGACCGCACCTCCCGCCGTACGTCCGCCGGGGCCTTCACCGTCCTCGACCCCGACGGCTCGCTCCCGCACGAGGCCTTCGTCGACCTCGGCGGCTCGCCCGCGCTGTCCGTCCGCCTCTTCCCGGAGGACGACGCGAAGATCACCGTCGACGGGGTCGACTTCCACGACGTCCCCCGCGACAGCGTCCCCGCCTTCCTCCGCTCCGTCCGCGAAGGCCTCGCCTACGTGACCGCCCGCCGCCTCTTCTCGGGCACCTGGCTGACCGTCCCCCTCCCGGGCGACGAGACGTACAGGGAGCTGATCCCCCGCAGCACCCTGACCCCCTGGCTGGCGCGCAGCATCCGAGGCTAGGCCTACCGGCGAGGACGCCTCCCGGCTGCTCCGGCCGGATGACGCGCGGGAGGAATTCCGCGTGTCGTGTCGATCGCGGGCCGCGCCGTTCGACGTACCTATGTGGGGCATCCGCTCCACATGACGGCACGGACAGGGAACGGCGAGGTCAACGCCATGGGACAGCTGCTCAGGGTCATGAATTTCTGCGTCGCGCGGGACGGCGTCGCAGCCGCGGAGAACCAGAGTCTGGAGATGCCCTTCGGGCTCCCGCACCCCGAGCGGCTGTTCAGCTGGGCCGGGGCGACGGCGAGCTGGCCGAACCGGACCGACCCCGGCGGGACGCGCGGGCTGGACGACTACTTCACGCGGGATTTCCTGAACAACATCGGCGCCGAGATCATGGGGCGCAACAAGTTCGGTCCGCAGCGCGGCCCGTGGGAGGACCACGAGTGGCAGGGCTGGTGGGGTGACGAGCCGCCGTTCCGTACGCCGGTGTTCGTCATGACGCACCACACCCGGCCGTCGTTCTCGCTCTCCGACACCACCTTCCACTTCGTCGACGCCGACCCGGCGACCGTCCTCGCGCAGGCGCGCGAGGCGGCGGACGGCAAGGACGTACGGCTCGGCGGCGGGGTCACCACGGTCCGCGAGTTCCTGGACGCCGACCTCGTCGACACACTGCACGTCGCCGTCGCCCCGCTGGAGCTGGGGGAGGGGCTGCGGCTGTGGGACTCCCCGAAGGACCTGGAGGACCGCTTCCACCTGGAGGTGATCCCGAGCCCGAGCGGCATCGTGCACCACCTGTTCTGGCGCCGCTGACCACCCGCGCGACCGTACGCGGCCGGGGCCTCGCCGGGCCCCGGCCACCGGACGCCGACGGTCAGCCGATGATCCGGACCGACAGCGGGCTCTGGTAGGCCACCGCCCGGCCCGGTGCCAGATTCCCGGTGAAGTTGGTGCAGTCGGCGTTGTGGAAGTAGCTCAGCGTCTTGTCCGTCTCGTTGGACAGCAGCGTGGCGTAGACCTGGAGCGTGAGGCAGACGTTGTCCGGCGGGCTGTCGATCCGGAACTCGTTCTGCGCGTAGTCCCAGTACCGGATCTGCCCCGAGGCGGCGTGCGCGTCGGTGGTCATGGTGACGGCCAGGACGGCCGCCGAACCGAGCGCCAGGACGAACCTGGCCAGGCGTGCGGATGCGCGCATGAGAGAGGGTCCCTTTTCTGTGCGGATCGGGCTCGTATGTTCGAGCCAGCGGTAAAGAGATCCCCTTTTGTCCTCAATTTTTGAGCAATGCACCCGCAGGATGACTCGGATGGTCGTGCGACAGCAGCGGCCGGATCCGGTGGCCTCGTCCCGGACGATCCGGAGTACGGCCTCTTCCGGAAAACGCCGGGGCCTTCCCGTCTCCAGGGTGGGGTCCACCTCGCGTGTGGCGTGCCGGGGCCCCCGGGCTACCAGGGGACGTCCGCCCCGTGGCGGTCCAGGAAGCGCAGGCCCGGTGTGCCGGAGTGCGCTTCGAGGACGTCCACCAGCAGCGGGACGCTCTCCTCCGGGAGGAGCGGCGCGGCGGGGCCGCCGAGGCGGGTGCGGTTGTGGCCGGGGTCGAGGAGGAGCTTGGTGTGGCCGTCGTCGGCGTGGCGGGTGGCGTAGCTGCGCATCAGCTGGTTGAGCGCGGCCTTGCTGGCTTTGTACAGCTCGTAGCCGGGCTCGGTGTTGAGGCTGACGCTGCCCTGTTCGGAGGACATGACGGCGACCGTGCCGCCGGGCGCGACCAGCGGCCGTAGGGCTTCCAGCGCACGCAGCGGGCTCAGCGCGTTGGTCAGCATCACCTCGGTGAACATCGCGGTGGAGACCTCGGTGACGGGCAGATCGCCGCGGTCGACGGCGGCGTTGACGAAGAGCAGGTCGAGCGCCCGGCCGGTCAGCCGTTCGCGCAGCGCCGCCAGCTCGTGCGGGCTGGTCATCTCCAGCGTCTCGATCTCCACCCGGCCCTCCCGGGCGCGGGCGACGGCCCGCAGCTCCGCGCTGTCGCGGCGCACGGTGGCGACGACGTGCCGGCCGCGGCGGGCCAGCTCGTCGGCGAGGACGAGGCCGAGCCCGCGGGAGGCTCCGATGACGAGGGCCTGGCGTGTGGCGGTGGCGGTGGCGGTGGCGGTGGCGGTGGACAACGCGTACTCCTTCGGGGGGTGGCGGGGAGAGCTGACTCTAGACGAGACGGTGCGTCTAGACAATGTCCGGGAAGCCCCCGCCGGATAAGGTGGCCACATGCCCGACGCCAGCCCGCCGCCCGCCCGCAGGCCGCGTTCCGGCCCCCGGCGGGACGAGGCCGCGCGGCTCGCGGTCCTGCACGCCGCGGACGACCTGCTCGTCGAACTCGGCTTCGGCGCCCTGACCGTCGAGGCGATCGCGCGCCGCGCCGGCGTCGCCAAGCAGACGATCTACCGCTGGTGGCCGTCCAAGGGGGAGATCCTGCTCGACACCCTCGTCGAGGACAGCGCCAAACGCCTCCCCGTCCCGGTGGACACGCCCACCGCGGACGCCGTCCGCGGCTACCTGCGCGCCCTCGCGCGCTTCCTCGCCGACGACCCGGCGGGCAAGGTCCTGCTCGCGCTCCTCGCCGAGGCGCAGCACGACCCCGGCACCGCCGAGCGGCTGCGGACGCGCTACCTCGACCCGCGCAGGGCGCAGGAGCGCGCCCTGCTCGCGGGTGCGATCGAGGCTGGGGCGATCGCGCCCGGACCCGCGCCCGGACCCGCGCTCGGGCCGGACGCGCTGCTGGACGCGCTCGTCGGGCCGCTCGTCTACCGCGCCCTGACGGGCGCCTCCGTGCCGGACGGCCTGGTGGACGCGCTCGCCGACGGCCTGCTGAGGCCCGCCGCGCGCTGACCGTACGCCCGGCGCGTGCTCACACCGCGTCCGCGCCCGGTTCCGGGAGCAGCTTTGCCGCCAGCGCGGGCAGCAGTGCGCGTTCCTGCTGTGTCAGGGGGGACGTCAGCGCCGTGATGCGGGCGGCGATCGCGGTTGCCGCGTGGTCGGTCAGGGCGCGGCCCTCGGGGGTGAGGGCGACCAGGACGGCGCGGCCGTCGTGGGGGGAGGGCTCGCGGCGGACGAGGCCGCGCTTCTCGGCGCGGGAGACCAGGCCGGTCATGGAGGACTTGTCCAGGCCCAGGTGGCGGGCGAGTTCGAGCATGCCGGGGCGGCGGTCGCGCAGGATGCCCAGCAGCCGGGCCTGGATCACCGACAGGTCGTACTCCGCGGCGACCCGGGCGAGTTCGGCCTGCACCACGAACGACAGCTGCACCAGCGCGTCCATCGTGCGTATCGCCTCCGTGCCGCCGTCCGTACGGCCGCTCGCGGGCAGCACTTCCGTGCCGGTCGGCATCGTTTCCGCGGGCATCGCGGTCTCCCGTCGCTTGACGTAGTACGTGGCACAAACTACCGTCGAGGTAGTACGTGGCACAAACCATACTCCGCCCCCGGGAGGGCCGCCCCATGCATGCCGCCGTCGTCCACAGCTTCGACACCCCGCCGCGCTACGGCACCGTCGAGACCCCGCAGCCCCGCGGTGAGCACGAGATCCTGGTGGACGTCCTCGCCGCCGGGCTGCACCCGCGCGTACGGTCCGCCGCCGACGGCAGCCACTACACCTCGGACGGCGTGCTGCCGCTGGTCCCCGGCGTCGACGCGGTCGGCCGTACGGAGCAGGGCGAACTGCTGTACTTCGTCGCGTCCGACGACGCCCCCGGCACCATGGCGGAGCAGGCCGTCGCCGACCGGCGGCGGGCGGTCGTCCTGCCGCCCGGCACCGACCCCGTCGCGGTGGCCGCGGCGATGAACCCCGGCATGTCCTCGTGGATCGCGCTGCGCCGCCGCGCCGCCCTCGCACCCGGTGCGCACGTCCTGGTGCTGGGCGCGACCGGGAACGCCGGCATGCTCGCCGTCCAGATCGCCCGGCACCTCGGCGCCGCCCGCGTCGTCGCCGCCGGGCGCGACCCCGAACGGCTCGCCCTGCTGCCCGGCCTCGGCGCCGACGCGGTCGTGTCGCTCGGGAACGGCGGGAACGGCGCGGACGGCGGGGGCGGCGCGGACGCTCTCGGGCGGGAGGCCGCCGATGTCGATGTCGTGCTCGACTACGTGTGGGGCCCGCCCACCGAAACCGCCCTGCGGGCGGTCCTGACCGCCCGCAGGGACCGTTCCGCGCCGCTCGCCTGGGTGCAGATCGGCTCGGTCGCCGGGCCCGACATCACCCTGCCCTCGGCCTGGCTGCGGGCCGCGAACGTCTCGCTGCTGGGCAGCGGCCAGGGCTCCGTCAGCACCGCCGGGATCGTGGCCGAGCTGCCCGGACTCGCCGCCCACATCGGCTCGGGCGGGCTCGCGATCACGCCCGTACCCGTACCGCTCGCCGACGTCGAGGCCGCCTGGACGGCGCGCGCCGAGCCCGGCCACCGGGTCGTCCTGACCCCCTGAGACGGGTCAGAGCCGGATGACCATGAGGGAGACGTCGTCCTCCTGGCCGTCCGGTTTGGCCATCGCCTTCAGCAGCCCGTCCGCCAGCTCCTCGGGATCGAGGGTGCGCAGTTCGCGGACGGCGGCGACGAGCCGGTCCAGGCCGACATCGATGTCCTCGTCCCGCCGCTCGATCAGGCCGTCGGTGTACATCACCAGCGTGTCGCCGCCCCTGTAGTCGGCGGTCGCCTGCGGGCGCGGCACGTGCTCCATGCGGACGCCCAGCGGCGGGTCGGTGGCCTGGTCCAGGAAGCGGGAGGTGCCGTCCGCGCGCATCAGCACCGGCGGCGGATGGCCCGCGTTGCTGTACGTGAGCAGCTTGCTCGACGGATAGACCTGGCACGCGAAGGTCGTCGACGACATCGCCCCGGGCATCGACCGCGCGTACAGCCCGAGCGTCTCCAGCGCGCCGCTCGGGCCGTCCGCGACGCGCATCGCCGCGCTCAGCGCGCTGCGCAGCATCCCCATGACGCTCGCCGCGTCCACCCCGTGGCCGACGACGTCGCCGACCGTCAGGCCGAGCCGCCCGTCGGGGAGGTCCAGCACGTCGTACCAGTCGCCGCACGCGTTGAGGTCGCGCAGCGCCGGGCGGTAGCGCACCGCGATCTCCGCGTGGGTGTCCAGGTCGGGGGTGGTGAGCATCGCGCGCTGGAGGGTGAGGGCGAGGTCGCGGCTGCGGCTGGTCATCTCCTGGAGCTGGGCGTTGGCCTGCTGGAGCTCGCGCGCCCGGGTGAACAGCTCGGCGCGCGGGGCCTTCATCAGCTCGTCGTCCGGCGCGGGCCCGCCGCCCTCGTGCTCCCCGCGGACGAAGGAGGTGACGTCGTCGATGCGGTGGATGATCAGCTCCACCTGACCCTCCGGGCCGACCAGCGGGCGGTTGGTGACGTTCCACCAGCGGGGGTCGAAGGCGCCGGGCCGGCCGGGGTGGGGGATCGCGAAGCGGTGCAGCAGCAGCATGTTGGGGCGGCCGGTGCGCAGCGCCAGCTCCAGGCCGTGGCGCTGGGCCTCGGCGCCGTGGGACGTCGGCTCGCCGGGGTCGGGCGGATAGGCGTCGAAGAAGTTGAGGCCGGTCAGCTCGGCGGCGGTGCGGGAGGTGACCTCGGCGTAGGCGTCGTTGAGGGCGACGATCGTGAGGTCGCGGTCGAGGACGACGCAGGCGGCCGGGACGGCGGCGAACAGGGCTGCGTAGTCCAGGGCGCGCGGGGCGGTGGGCTGGTGGCCGGTGCCGTCCGTGGCGCCGGTGCCGCCGGTCCGCCCGTCGCCGCGCCCCGCGGCCGTACCGCTCGCGCTCCTGCCGCTGTCCCCGCTCCTGCCGTCGCTCTCGTC
This sequence comes from Streptomyces sp. NPDC004031, assembly GCF_053604375.1. Classification (NCBI taxonomy): domain Bacteria; kingdom Bacillati; phylum Actinomycetota; class Actinomycetes; order Kitasatosporales; family Streptomycetaceae; genus Streptomyces; species Streptomyces sp. NPDC004031. The sequence continues at coordinate 120,058 of NZ_JBSGHL010000017.1, forward strand.
GCTGCCCGCCACCACGCCGCCTCCACCCGCTCCCGTCCGGCGGCCCAGTCAACCCGCGGGCCCCGTCCGGCCGGTGCACGCCTCCCGCGACGCGCCCGTACGGCCCCCATCCAGCGCAGTGCCCCGCGTCGGCCGGTGGCCCCCACCTGCGGATACGTGCGTGGGTCGGACGGGACTCTTGCCACGCGTGGGACGCCACCCTTACCGTCCTTGTTCCGAAGCAGTTGTGGGAGCGCTCCCATGCTGATCGAATCGAATCGAACCACGATCGAATCGCATCGAAAGGAGCCCGCCCGCACCGCGCTTGCTCGGTCCCCCCACCTCCGTGCCTGTCATCGAAGGGACAAGCATGAAGTCGCTACAGCAAGCCCTCCGCTCCACGCGCAGAACCGCCGTCGCCGCGCTCGCGGTACTCGGCCTCGGCGTCGGCGGCCTGGTCACCCTGGCCTCCGCCCCGGCCGCGCACGCCGACACCCAGATCTGCGACCAGTACGGGTCGACGACCGCGGGCAAGTACGTCGTGCAGAACAACCGCTGGGGCACCAGCGAGGCCCAGTGCATCAACGTCACCAGCAACGGTTTCCAGGTCACCACGGCCGACGGTTCGGTGGCCACCAACGGCGCCCCGAAGTCGTACCCGTCGATCTACAACGGCTGCCACTACAAGAACTGCTCGCCCGGCACCAACCTGCCCGCGCAGCTCAGCGGCATCAGCAGCGCGCCGACGAGCATCTCGTACGGCTACGTGAGCAACGCGGTCTTCGACGCGGCCTACGACATCTGGCTGGACCCGACCGCGAAGACGGACGGCGTCAACAAGACCGAGATCATGGTGTGGTTCAACCATGTCGGCGCGGTCCAGCCGGTGGGCTCCAAGGTGGGCACCGCCAACGTCGGCGGCCGCAGCTGGGACGTGTGGACCGGCAACAACGGCGGCAACGACGTCATCTCCTTCGTCGCGCCCTCGGCGATCAGCAGCTGGAGCTTCGACGTCAAGGACTTCGCGAACGAGACGATCAGCCGCGGGCTGGCCCAGAGCAACTGGTACCTCACCAGCGTGCAGGCCGGTTTCGAGCCCTGGCAGAACGGCGCGGGCCTGTCCGTCAACTCCTTCTCGTCCTCGGTCAACACCGGCGGCAGCTCGACCAACGGCGGCACCACGAACGGCGGTACGTCGAGCGGCACCACCAACGGCGGCACCTCCAGCGGTACGTCGACCGGTACGACCAACGGCGGTTCGACCAACGGCGGTTCGACCAACGGCGGCAGCACCGGCGGCACGGGCTCGTCGGCCTGCAAGGTGACGTACGCGACGCAGACCTGGTCTGGCGGCTTCACCGCCAACGTCACGATCGCCAACACCGGCTCCAGCGCGGTCAGCAGCTGGAAGCTCGGCTTCACCCTGCCCTCGGGCCAGAGCGTCACCAGCGCCTGGAACGCCACGGTGAGCCCGTCCTCCGGCGCCGTCACGGCCAGCAGCCTGGCCTACAACGGCTCGATCCCGGCGGGCGGTTCGCAGTCCTTCGGCTTCCAGGGCACCTCGACGGGCAGTACGGCGTCCCCCAGCGCCTTCACCCTGAACGGCACCGCCTGCTCCTGATCCGGCCTGATCCGTTTCGACCCGGCGGCCTTTCCCGACCGAAGCCGCCGCACCCGCGCCGCCCGCCTTTCCGGCGGGCGGCGCGGGTGCGCCGGGGTGAATGCGAAATCGCGGTTTAGTACGGGCCGTTGACGTTGTCGATCGAGCCGTACACGTGGTACGCGTAATTGCACGCGGCGGTGATGTTCGCGACCGGGTCGTAGATGTCGGTCGAGGTGCCCGGCACGTGGTACGCGTCGAAGGTCGGCTGGATCACCTGGAGCAGACCGATGGACGGCGTGCCGGCGGCGGCGTTGGAGTCCCACAGGTTGATGGCCTTGGGGTTGCCGGAGGACTCGCGCATGATGTTGCGGTAGATGCCGTCGTAGCTGCCGGGAATTCCCTGCTGCTTCATGATGGCCAGCGAGTGGTTGATCCAGCCGTCCAGGTTGTCCGGGTAGGCGGTGGCGGTGCTCGCCGTCTGCGCGGTGGTCGTGGTGGTCGTCGCGGTGGTCGCGGCGGACGTCGTGGCGGTGGCCGTGGACGCCGTCGTCTTCGCGGCCGGGGCCTTGGCCGCGGGCGCCTTCGCGGCCGGGGCGTGCGCGTGCGGGGCGTGCGGGAGCTGGAGCACCTGGCCCGGGTGGATGATGTACGGGCTGGAGATGTGGTTGCGGGCGGCTATGCCCTTCCAGCCGCCGGTCACCTTGTGGTGCCGGGCGATGCCGATCAGGGTGTCGCCCTTCTTGACGGTGTACGTGCGCTTGGCGGCCTTGTGCTCGGCCTTCTGCTTCGCGGACACGGTCGACTTGGCGGGAGCCTTCTCCGGGGTGGCGGCGCTCGCCGTGCCGGTGACGATCCCGCAGGAGAGCGCGGCGAACGTTCCGACGACGACGGCTCCGCGCACGGAGACCAGACGCTTTGCGAGCGAGCGGTTACGGGCGTGCTTCGGCATGGTGCGGACCTCGTTCCAGTTATTGCCTGTCCGCAGACGCCGGCCCCCGCCGATGCCAGTCCGACCCGCATTTCGATTGCGGTGCGCTGCGGCGAGCACATTGCTATCAGCTGGAATTTGACGCGACAATTACCTGGTGTTCTAAGCGGCCTAGTAGAAAGCGTGCCGGGCCGGTCCGGGTACTCCCTGGGAAATGGGCCCGGGGGAGGGGGCGGTAATCCACTAAGCGGGGTAGTAAGTGATGTGCGTCCTGTGCCGCGCGTCACGTTCCGGCCGCGAGGTATTCCGTGGCCTTATCGCATGAATAAGCTCTTAACTTCCTGAAGAAGTCATTTATGCCTTAACCGGTAAAACGGACAAGTCGCCCGTCTTCCGGGAAGGCGACCCGGTGGGTCCGGCGTCCCTATCCTGGTGCTGCGCCGAGACAGGGGAGGGAACGCACGGTGACGCTGCAGGAGGGGGATCCGTCGTCCATCGGCGGCTATCGGCTGGAGCGCAGGCTGGGCGCCGGGGGCATGGGCGTGGTCTTCCTCGGCCGCTCGGTGTCCGGGCGGCGGCTCGCGGTCAAGGTCATCCGGCCGGAACTGGTCACCGACGAAGGCTTCCGGGTCCGCTTCCGGCACGAGGTCGAGGCGGCGCGGCGGGTCAGCGGGGCCTTCACCGCCCCCGTCGTGGACGCCGACCCGGACGCCGAGCAGCCCTGGCTCGCGACCCTCTTCGTCCCCGGCCCCTCGCTGCACCAGCACGTCACGTCCGCCGGGCCGCTCAGCGCGTACGCCCTGCGGCGGCTCGCCGCCGGGCTCGCCGAGGCGCTGCGCGACATCCACCGCGCGGGCCTGGTCCACCGCGACCTCAAGCCCGGCAATGTGCTGCTCGCCGACGACGGCCCGCGCGTCATCGACTTCGGCATCGCCCGCGCCGTCACCGCCGCCCCGCTCACCACGACCGGCGTCGTCATCGGCACGCCCGGCTACATGTCCCCCGAGCAACTGCGCACCGGGGGCGTCGGCCCCGAGGGCGACGTCTTCGCGCTCGGCTCCGTGCTGGTCTTCGCCGCGACCGGCCACGGCCCCTTCGACGGGAAGGGCTCGTACGGCATCGGCTACCGGGTCGTGCACGAGGACCCCGACCTGACGGGGCTGCCCGGCACGCTGCGGCCCCTCGTCGCGGGGTGCCTGGCGAAGGAGCCCGCCGACCGGCCCACCGTGGGGGAGCTGCTCACCGCCCTGTCGGCGCCCACGGGAGAGCCGCCCGCGGCCCCGGCGCCCGCTTCCGGCGCACCCGCACCCGCACCCGCCGCTCCCGCCGGACCCCCGTCCGTACCCGCGCCCGCCGACACCCCGACGCGCCGGGACACCCCGACGCGCCGGGACACCCCGACGCGACCGGACAACGTGACCCGCCCCGACGCGGCCCCCGCGCCCGCGGTCCCTCCCGTACCGCCCGCCCCTTATATACCGTCCGCCTCCGGTGCCCCCGCCCCGCGGCGGCCCAGGCCGAAGCGCACCACGGCCGTCGTCACCGGCGCCGTGCTCGCGGTCACGGCGGCCGTGACCGTACCCCTGGTCGTCCTGCGCGACGGCGGCGACCACGGCGGTGACCACGCCTCGGCCGACGGCCCCGGCAAGAGCGCGTCCCCCACCGCCACCGCCGCCCCCTTCTCCTGCGCCGGCGCCCAGGGCGGCGTCCGGGGGAGCGGCTCGAACCTGGTCGGCCCGCTCATGAACCGGTGGACGACGCGCTTCCAGGCGCGGTGCCCCGGCGCCACGGTCGGCTACCTCGGCACGGGCCCGGACGCGGGCCTCACGAGCTTCCTGTCCGGGCAGACGGACTTCGCGGTGGACGACGCCCCGCTCGATCAGAGGGGCCTCGACCAGTCGCGCGCCCGCTGCGACAGCCAGGACGGCGGGCAGGCCGTCGATCTGCCGCTCGCAGCCGCGCAGATCGCCGTCGTCTACAACGTGCCCGGCGTGAAGGACCTGGTCCTGGACGCGACCACGCTCGCGAAGATCTTCGACGGCCGCATCACCCGCTGGGACGACGCGGCGATCGGCAGCCTCAACCCGGACGCCACGCTCCCCTCCACCGCGGTCCGGGCCGTCCACCGCGCCGACTACAGCAGCTCGACCCTGGCCCTGACCACCTATCTGCACACGGCCGCGGGATCCGTCTGGACCCACACCCCCGACGGCTCGTGGCCGGACGGGAACGGTGTCGGGAGCACCGGCGCGATCGCCCAGGAGCACGAGGTCGGAACGGTCGCGGGCTCGATCGGCTACACCGTCGCCGGCCCCGCCGACCCGCTCGCCACCGTGCGGATCGCGACCGGCGCGGGCGACCCGGTGGCGGTCGGCCCCGCCACCGCCACCGCCTTCCTCACGCACGCGACCGCGGGCGGCGGCCCCGGCGGCGACCTCGTACTCGCCCCCGACTACGCCGGCAGCGCGCCGGGCGCCTACCCGATCACCGCCGTCAGCTACGCCGTCGTGTGCGCGAAGGGCAACACCGCCGGAACCCTCGCCACGCTGCGGGCCTTCCTGACGTACGCGACGACCACACCCGGCGCGCAGGACGCCACCGCCGTCGGCTTCGGCCCGCTGCCCGACGCACTGGCGACCCGCGTACGCAAAGCGATCGCCGCCCTGCAATGACAACTCCCCCTAGGCTGCACTGTCATGCACATAGGACCTGACAGATCCGCTGCCCCGTCCGTCTCCGCGGTCGTCCGCGGCTCCGCCCCCGCGCTCGCCGCCGTCGTGCTGGTCGCGGCCGCCGTGAGCGGCTGCTCGTCCGGCTCGGGCGGTGGCTCGGCGACGGAGAAGGCGCTGCGGCACCTGCCGAAGAGCGCCGCGTCACAGCAGGTGACGTACGTCGACCAGGAGCGGGTGCGCAAGCTGAGCGCGTCCGACAAGAAGCGCTACAGCTCCGTCGCGGTGTCGCCGAGCGCGCTGCTCAACAGCTACGCGGGGCCGCCGTGGGGCGACACGCTCAAGCCGGAGCAGATCGCGAACGAGATCGACACCGGCGAATCCGGCGTCTGGCAGGGCGACTTCGACCAGGCCGCGGTCGTCGCCAAGCTCAAGGCCGCCGGCTGGACGGCGGCGAAGAGGGACGGCACGGACGTCCTGACCTCCAAGGGCGGCGACAAGGGCGGCGGCCTGACGATCCTGGTCACCGAGGACGAGGTGCGCTATTCCACGAGCGCCGCGGGCTTCACGGCCGCCGACCCCGGCAAGGGCGACTCGCTCGCGGGCTCGGAGCAGTACGGGCGGGCCGCCGACTGCCTCGGCGACGTCTACCGCGCCGACTTCAACGCGCTCGGCGCCAAGGAGGACGTGCAGCTGACCGTGCTCGGCCAGGCGGACGACGGCGGCAAGAACACCGAGGTGATGTGCGTGGTCACCAAGGACGAGGACACCGCCGACGCCGTCGCGGGCCGGCTGAAGGCCGCCGCGGCGAAGAAGCCGGAGGTGTACGGCGGCGGCAAGGTGACCGTCGACAAGGGCGACCACCCGTACGTCCGGATCACCGTCCCCGACACCGGGGAGGAATACCCGGGCCGGCTGTTCCGGACCAACCTCGACCTGTGGTACGCCGTCAGCAAGGACGACTGAGCCAGGTCCCGCCACCGCCCCCCGCCGCGGGGAGCGGGCCGAACGCGGCGGTCGGCGACCCCGCGGGCATGGGTGCCTGCGTGACCCGGCGCGGGGGAGCACGGGTCACGCAGGCGGGGCCTCCGGCAGCACGGCGAACCGCCGGGGGCCCGGCTCAACTCACCTGTCCCAGGTGCGGGGCAGGGTGCGGCACGCGCGGCGGGTGGCGCCGCAGGACCGCGCGTCACGGCACCACACCAGCTCCACCGGGCCGCGGTCGTCGGCGCGTTCGCGTACCGCCCACTCGGTGGTGGTCCGCCCGCAGTGGTCGCAGCGGCGCGGTGCGCGGGGTGGCGCGGCCGGGGGCGCACCCCGGCGCGCGCCGAGCGTCTGGGCCGTCTCGTGATCAGGCATGTACCCAGAGTCGTGGGGCGGGACGAATGCGGGTAGTACCGTCCCGGGTTCCCGAGGCGGTAACCCCCGTGCGCGAAGCCCCAGTCGGGCTTCCGCGGGCCCGACGAACACGAGGAAGCGCCGAGTACACCGTGAGCCCCTCGCCCATCCCGTCCGGCGTCCTGGCCAGGCCGGACCTCCGACACGCCCTGCGTGAGCACGACTTCGCCGCCGCCTTCCGGCTGCTGAAGCAGTACGCGGGGATGTCCCAGAACAAGATCGCCCTCGCGTGCGGCCTCACGCCCGGCAAGGTCTCGACGATCATGTCCGGCAGCGCCCAGATCACCTCGATCGAGGTGCTGCGGCGGATCGCCGACGGCCTGCGCGTTCCCGGCGATCTGCTCGGCCTGGCCTCCCGGCCCTGGGAGCGCGCCCGCGCACCGCAGGCGGCGACCGACCCCGAGGTGCCGCTGCGCGTGGACACCCCGTGGCAGGCCGCCGCGACCGTCGATCTGGCGGCCCGGCTCACCCGCGCCGACCTCGCGATGGACCGCCGGGCGCTGGCCCGCGCGCTCGCCGCGACCGCGATGAGCGGGCCCGTCCTGCTCGATTCGCTGGAGGGCTGGATGCACCCCGGCGAGACCGGCCGCCGACGGGTCCGTCCGGGCCGCCTGGGACTGCGCGACATCGGCCAACTGGAGGAGACGGCACGGGCGTTCCGCGCCTGGAACCACAGTTACGGCGGCGGGCTGCGGCGCCGCGCGGTCCTCGGCCAGCTCTCCGAGGTGACCGCGCTGCTGAGCGAGCACCAGGCACCGGCCGTCGAGGAGCGCCTCTACCGGGTGCTCGCCCTGCTCGCCGGCACCGCGGCGGGCATGGCCTGGGACTCCGGCCTCCAGCGCCGCGCCCAGGACTACTACCGGCTCAGCCTGCGCGCCGCGCACGCCGGGGGCGACCGGCTGTGGGGCGCCAACGTACTCGCGGGCATGGCCCGCCAACTCCTCTACGCCGGGCGGCCGTCGGACGCGCTGGAGCTGATCCGGCTCGCGCAGGACGGCTCCCGCGAGGTCGCCGGACCCCGGCTGCGCGCCATGCTGCACACCCGCGAGGCCTGGGCGCTCGCCGCGATGGGCCGCACCGCCGCCTTCACCCGCGCCACCGAGCAGGCCCGGCACGCGCTGTCCGTGACGTCCGGCGGCGGCCAGGAGCCGTACTGGATCGGCTACTTCGACGAGGCCGAGCTGGCGGGCACCACCGGCGGCCGGCACCTCGAACTCGCCCGCAACGACCCGCACCAGCACGCCGAGCGGGCCGGGCAGGAGATCCGGCACGCGCTCGCCACCCGTGGCGAGGGCGCCGGGCGGGCCGTCGCCCTCGACCGGCTGGGCCTGGCCGAGACCTACTTCCTGCTCGGCGACCTGCACGCCGCCGTCGCGGAGGCGCACGCCGCCGTGGACGCCGCGTCCGGTGTGCGCTCCGGCCGGGTCCGCGAGGGCGCGGAGTGGCTCTACTCCTGCACCGTCGGCTACGGGCACTCGGCGCCGGTCCGGGAGGTGCGCGCTAGGCTCCGCGAACAACTGGCCGATTGAGGGGGAGCGAACGCCATGGCGACGCAGCGCGCGACACTGGCCGTGACCGGCCACATGGACCTCACACCGGAGTCCGTCCCGCTCGTGCGGACCGCCCTCGACCGACTCCTCGCCCCTTACGCGGGGCCGGAGTTGACGGGTGTGTCGTGCCTCGCGGCGGGCGCCGACAGCGTCTTCGCCGAGGCCGTGCTCGCCGCGGGCGGCCGGCTCGTCGCCGTCGTCCCCTCCCGTGACTACCGCGCCGCCAAGGTCGGCCCCGGGCACGCCGCCCGCTTCGACCGGCTGCTCGCCGCCGCGGCCGAGGTCGAGGTCATGGACCACGCCACGGCCGACCGGCGCGCGTACGAGACCGCCAACCGCGCCCTGCTGCACCGCGCCCAGCGCCTGGTCGCGGTGTGGGACGGCGAGCCCCCCACCGGCAGGGGCGGCGGCACGGCCGACACCGTCCTGGAGGCCCGCGCCCTCGGCATACCGGTGGACGTGGTGTGGCCGCCCGGCTGCGCCCGCGCCCAGCCGCCCACCCGCTGAAGCCCCGACGCCGAGGGCCGCCCACCCGCCGAGCCTCGCCGCCGAGGGCCGCACGCCGAAGGCCTCACGCCGGTACGGGCACGGGCTCCGGCTCGCGGCGGGGGAGCAGCAGCGGGGTCGCCAGGACCAGCACCCCGGCCAGCGCGAGCGCCGGGCGCGGGCCGACGAGCGCGCCCAGCACACCCCACACGGCGGTCAGCAGCGCCGTCGAGGCCTTCGTCGTCACCGCCCACGCGGACAGGATGCGGGCGACCCGGTCGGGGGCCGCGCGCTCCAGACGGGTCGTGGCGTAGACGGGGTTGAAGACCGCGCAGCAGAAGATCAGCCCCAGCTCGACCCCGATCACCAGCGCCAGCCCGCCCGCTCCGGGCCCGATGAAGGCCAGGCCCACCGGCCACAGCGCGCGCAGCGTGCCGGAGCCGACCAGTACCCGGTGCTGCCCGAAGCGCGTCACGAGGCGCCGGGCGAGCCGCGAGCCGAGCAGGCCCGCGAGCGAGGGCGCGGCGAAGGCCAGCCCGTACTCCCACGGGGTGAAGCCGAGACGGCCCAGCATCAGCACGGCCAGCAGCGGTTCGGCGGCCATCACCAGGGCGTTGAAGAGGGCGGCGCAGAAGAACAGCGGGCGCAGCGCCGGGTCGGCGAGGATGTAGCGCCAGCCGTCGAGCAGGTCGCGCGCCCGGGTCCGGGGGATCTTTCCGCGGTCGGGGCGCGGTTCGTCGCCGCCGCGTCCGCTCGCGCGGATGCCCAGCGCGGAGAGCAGGTAGCTCGCCGCGTCGGCGACCACCGTCGCCACCGGCCCGAGCAGCCCGATCGCCGCGCCGCCCAGCGGCGGCCCGACGATCGTGGTCGACCACGCAGTCGACTCGAAGCGCGCGTTGGCGGTGAGCAGGTGCTCGGGCGGCAGCAGCGTCTTGAGGTAGGCGCCCGAGGCGGTGCGGAAGCCGATGTCCGCGGCGGCGACCACGACCGACACGGCCAGCAGCTGCACGAAGGTCAGCGCCCCGAGCGCGTAGGCCAATGGGACGGTCAGCAGCGCCGCGCACCGCACCAGGTCCAGCGCCACCAGCACCGGCCGCTTGCGGCGGAACTCGACCCACGGGCCCAGCGGCACCGCCACCGCCGCCCCCACCGCCGCGCCGGTCGCCGACAGCGCGGCGACCTCGGCGGGCCCGGCGTGCAGCACCCGGATGGCGATGAGCGGGAAGGCGCCGAACGCCAGCCAGGTGCCGAGCGCGCTCGTCCCGTAGGCCCCCCACAGCCAGGCGAACCGCCGCCCCAGCCGCTGACCGCCGCTTCCGCCCGCCGCCCCCGCCGTGCCCATCCGTCCCGCCTTCCGCGCATGCCGGTGCCGCCCGGCCTGCGGCGGGCGGACGCGCGACCGGCCTGCCCGCCCGGTCCGCGACCCGCGTCATCCAAGCGGGCGCCGACGACGGCGCGCAAACAACCGCGAGGCCGCCGGGCCACAACCCGCGGTTGTGTCCCTAGGCTGACCGCATGGACCTCGACACCGTCCGGACCTTCGTCGCCGCGGCCGACGCGGGGCGCTTCCAGGAGGCCGCAGCCGAGCTGTCGCTCACCCAGCAGGCCGTCTCCAAGCGCATCGCCGCCCTGGAGCGCGGCCTCGGCGTCCGGCTGTTCACCCGCACCCCGCGCGGGGCCCAGCTCACCGTCGACGGGCAGGCGTTCCTGCCGCACGCGCGCGAGCTGCTGCGCGCCGCCGAACGCGCGGCGGCGTCCGTGCGGGCCGGCAGCCGCCCGCTGCGCGTCGACATCATGGCCTCGCGCAGCGCCGCCTCCGGCACGATGCGCGCCTTCCACCAGGCGCACCCCGGGATCGAGCTGGACGTGGTGATGCTGTTCGGGATCGAGGAGGCCGTCGCCGCGATCCGCGCGGGCACCCTCGACGCGACCTTCCGCGCCGTCGTCGCACCCGGCCATCCGCTCCCCGACGACATCGCGTACGCCCGTGCGCTGGACGAGCCGCTGCACCTGCTGACCGGCCCCGCCCACGCCCTCGCGGACGCCCCGTCGGTGCCGCTCGCCGAACTGGCCGGGCACCGCATCTGGATGCCCGGCCTCGCCCCCGGCACGGAGTGGGGCGCCTACTACGACGACCTGGTCGCGCGGTTCGGCCTCACGATCGAGGCGACCGGCCCCAACTTCGGCTCCGACGCGCTGCTCGACACCATCGTCGGCAACCCCGAACTGGCCACGTTCATGGGTGAGTTCGCGCTGCCCCGGGTGCCGCGGGCCGCCACCCTCACCCCCCGCGGCCTGCGCCTGGTCCCGGTCACCGACCCCAGCCCCGTCTACCCGCACGCCCTGCTGTGGCACCGCGACAACCCGCACCCAGCCCTGCCGCTGCTGCGCACCCACCTGGCCGCCACCGTCCCCGCCCACTCGGGGCCGGGGACGTGGACCCCGCCGTGGACGGTGCCGCGCTGACGGACCGGGTCAGCGCCAGGCGAGCGCCGGGGCGACGTGCGTGAGGATGCTCTCCAGCACATGGGCGTTGTAGTCGACGCCGAGCTGGTTGGGCACGGTGAGCAGCAGCGTGTCCGCCTCCGCGATCGCCTCGTCCTCGGCGAGCTGCTTGACCAGCACGTCCGGCTCGGCCGCGTACGTACGGCCGAAGACCGCGCGCGTGTCGGCGTCGATGTAGCCGACGTGGTCGGCGCTGTCGCCGTCACGGCCGAAGTACGCCCGGTCCCGGTCGTCGGTGAGGGCGAAGATGCTGCGCGACACCGAGACGCGCGGCTCGCGGTCGTGGCCCGCCTCCGCCCACGCCTGCCGGTACGCGCGGATCTGCGCGGCCTGCTGGACGTGGAAGGGCGCGCCGCCCTCGTCGTTCTTGAGCGTCGAGCTCATCAGGTTCATGCCGAGCCCGGCGGCCCAGACCGCGGTGGAGTTCGAGCCCGCACCCCACCACAGGCGGTCCCGCAGCCCCTCCGCGTGCGGCTCGACCCGCAGCAGCCCCGGCGGGTTGGGGAACATCGGCCGCGGGTTGGGCTGCGCGAAGCCCTTGCCGCGCAGCACCTCCAGCAGCACCTCGGTGTGCTTGCGGGCCATGTCCGCCTCGGTCTCGCCCTCGGCGGGCCCGTACCCGAAGTAGCGCCACCCGTCGATCACCTGCTCCGGTGAACCGCGGCTGACACCGAGCTGGAGCCGCCCGCCGGAGATGAGGTCGGCGGCGCCGGCGTCCTCGGCCATGTAGAGGGGGTTCTCGTAGCGCATGTCGATGACGCCCGTGCCGATCTCGATCCGCGACGTGCGCGCGCCGATCGCCGCCAGCAGCGGGAAGGGCGAGGCGAGCTGCCGGGCGAAGTGGTGCACCCGGAAGTACGCGCCGTCGGCCCCGAGCTCCTCCGCCGCCACCGCCAGGTCGACGGCCTGGAGCAGCGCGTCCGAGGCGGTTCTCGTCTGCGAGTGGGGAGTGTCGGACCAGTGGCCGAAGGACAGGAAGCCGATGCGTTTCATGAGCGGGACAACACCTCCGCCAGTTGGTTGATTCCTCAATCACCAGAGCCGCGCCGGGCCCCTGGCCCCGCCCCGGCAGGGAACGGGAGAGGGCGGCAGACGAGCCGGGCTGTAGGCCGGGTTCTGTGCACCGGACGCCTCGCGGCGGTCCGGGCGACGGCCATCCATCTAGGGCTGCCGTTGCCGACAGCCTCGTGCGGTCTACCCGCGGACTCGGGCGGGCAGCCCTCAAACGTCCGCGCGGACGGTACGTTCCCGCGCCGTCCTCTTGACCTTGCTCCGGGTGGGGTTTACCTAGCTGCCCAGGTCACCCTGGGCACTGGTGGTCTCTTACACCACCGTTTCACCCTTACCGGGGACCGAGATCCCGGCGGTCTGTTTTCTGTGGCACTGTCCCGCGGGTCACCCCGGGTGGCCGTTAGCCATCACCCTGCCCTGTGGAGCCCGGACCTTCCTCGGCGGGATCCGAGGATCCCGACGCGACCGTCCGCCCGGCTCGTCTGCCGTACCCGCCATCCTAGTGGATCAGGCGCCCCTGCTCAGGCCGCGTAGGCTGGCGGCGACCGCACCGCGCGAAGGAGAAACCGTGCTCGTCCTGCTGCCGCCGTCGGAGGGGAAGACCGGCGCCGTCCGCGGGCGCCCGCTCGCACTCGACGAGCTGTCGCTGCCCGCGCTCACCGCACCCCGCGCGGCCGTGCTCGACGAGCTGGTCACGCTCTGCGAAGGCGACGAGGACAAAGCCGCGGACATCCTCGGCCTCACCCCCGGGCTGCGCGGCGAGATCGCCCGCAACGCCGCGCTGCGCACCGCCCCCGCGGTGCCCGCCGGACGGCTCTACACCGGAGTCCTCTACGACGCGCTCGGCCTCGCCACCCTCGACACCGCCGCCAAGCGCCGCGCCGGGCAGTCCCTGCTGGTCTTCTCCGGCCTGTGGGGCGCGGTACGCCTCGCCGACCGCATCCCCGCGTACCGCTGCTCCATGGGCGTACGGCTGCCGGGCGCCGGCGGGCTCGCCGCGTACTGGAAGCCGCACCTGGAGCGGGTGCTGCCGGAGGCAGCGGGGGGCGGGCTCGTGCTCGACCTGCGCTCGTCGGCGTACGCGGCGGCGTGGCGGCCCCGCGGGGACGTCGCGGACCGCACGGTGGCCGTGCGGGTGCTCCAGGTCACCGTCGTCGACGGGGTCGAGCGGCGCACGGTCGTCTCGCACTTCAACAAGGCGACGAAGGGCCGTGTGGTGCGGTCCCTCCTCTCCGCCGGTGCCCGCCCCCGCACGCGCAAGGCCCTCGCCTCCGACCTCCGCGACCTCGGCTTCACCATCGAGACAGACGGCCCCCGCTTCGACATCCTCGTCCCCGAGCTATAGCCCCCACTGCGGGAGCTGGCTTTGCGGCGGGAGGGCCCCTGTTTTTCAGGGGCGCGTGGGGGCACCTCCCAGGCGAAGCTCTGGGGGAGAACGGAGCGCTCAGCCCCCGCCGGGCGAAAGGCGACCTGCCACGCCAGGTGGCAACCACCCAGGGGCGCGTGGGGGCACCTCCCAGGTGAAGCTCTGGGGGAGAACGGAGCGCTCAGCCCCCGCCGGGGCGAAAGGCGACCTGCCACGCCAGGTGGCAAGAACCAGGCCTCGTGGTGTTGCGCCCTATGCAACGCGCGTTGCACGGGATGGACCCGCCGGTCAGGATAAGCGCATGGATTCCGTGTTCGGCCTCGCCCCCGTGATACCCGTCGTCGTCGTCGAGGACGCCGACGACGCCGTGCCGCTCGCGCAAGCACTGCTCGCCGGGGGGCTCGGGGCGATCGAGATCACGTTGCGGACGCCCGCCGCGCTGGACGCGATCCAGGCGGTGGCCCTCGGGGTGCCCGGCGCGGTCGTGGGGGCCGGGACGGTGCTCACGCCGGACCACGCGGCGGCGGCGACCGCGGCCGGGGCGCGGTTCCTGGTGAGCCCGGGGTGGACGGATTCGCTGTTGGACGCGATGTGCGGGACGGGGCTGCCGTACCTGCCGGGCGTGTCCACGGCCTCCGAGGTGCTGAACCTGCTGGAGCGCGGCATCACGGACATGAAGTTCTTCCCGGCGGAGCCGGCCGGGGGCGCGCCCTTCCTGAAGTCGCTGGCCTCGCCGCTGCCGCGGGCCCGTTTCTGCCCGACCGGCGGGATCGACGCGGCCCGCGCCCCGCAGTATCTGAAGCTCCCGAACGTCGCCTGCGTAGGCGGCAGTTGGATGATCCCGCAGGATCTGCTCGCCGCCCGCGACTGGGAGGGCGTCACCGCCCTCGCCAAGGAGGCGGCCGCCCTCGCGCCATGAGGCCGCGGTGGGCTAACTCCGGCTGCCCGCCGGGAATTCGGCCCCGGCCATGTCGGAGACCGTCGCGAACCACGAGGTCGCCCACACGGTGATGCAGTCCTCCTCGTGGATCACCTCGAACGGGTGGCCGTTCCACATGCCGTACGAGGTGACGTACACCGACTCGCCGGGGTTCAGCCAGTAGTCCTGGCCGAAGGGTTCGAGCCACAGCTGGAGCACGCTCGTGCCGTCGTTCTGCACCAGCAGGGGCACGGGGTTGCCCATCCCGCGGATGCCCTCGAAGCTGATGTCGCCGTCGGCGGGCATGTTCGTCCGCAGCGGCTCCATGAGCCGGTCTGTTCCTGCGCGGTCGGGCGTGCCCTCCCGCGCGTCCCCGTCTGGTCCGTCCACGCGGTCATTGTGACCCCGTGCCGTCCGCTGTGCACGGTCAAGGCGTCAAATGCGCGGTGGAATTGAGGTGGCGGACGGTCGCGTTGCCGTCCGCGTAGCAGGCGATCGCCGACAGCGACGCCGGGGCGAGGTCCATCCGGAAGAGCGCCTCGTGCGGGGCGCCGAGCGCGAGCCGCAGCAGGGTCTTCAGCGGTGTGACATGGCTGACCAGCAGGACCGTACGCCCGCGGTGCGCGGCCAGCAGCGTGTCGCGGGCCGCGGTGACGCGGGCGGCGACGTCGGCGAAGCTCTCCCCGCCGGGCGGCGCGGCGGCGGGGGAGGCGAGCCAGGCGTCCAGCGCGGCCGGGTCGCGTTCGCGGGCCTCGGCGAAGGTCAGGCCCTCCCACGTCCCGAACGCCGTTTCGCGCAGCCCCGGTTCGACGGTCACCGGCAGTCCGAGGCGGCCCGCGGCCGCCGCGGCGGTCTCCCGGCAGCGGGTCAGCGGCGAGGACACGACGGCGTCCACCGGCGGCCGCGCGGACGCCAACGCCCGTGCCGCGCGCTCCGCTTGCTCACGTCCGCGGTCCGACAGCGCCGGATCCGCGCCGCCGCTCCCGGAGAAGCGGCGCCCGGCGGTCAGGGCGGTCTCGCCGTGCCGGAGCAGCAGCAGCACGGTGGGCGCCCCGAGGTCGGGCCCGGCGCCGGAGGCCGCCCCCGTGTCCGGCGCCGTCACCGGTCCTACAGGCCCGAGTCGGCGGTGCGCACCAGGATGCGGCGGCAGTTCTCGCAGCGCACCACCTGGTTCGCGGGGGCGGCGCGCACCTCGTTCAGCTCGGTGATGTTCAGCTCCAGCCGGCAGCCCTCGCAGCGCTTCTGGTAGAGGCGGGCGGCGCCGACGCCGCCGCCCTGCGCGCGCAGCTTGTCGTAGAGCTTCATCAGGTCGTCGGGCACGGCCGATGCGAGCACCTCGCGCTCCTTGGCGACGGTGAAGCCCTCGGCGTCGATGGCTTCCAGCGCCTCCGTCTTGCGGGCCTCGGCCGCCGCCGTCTCGGACTGCACGGCCCCGACCCGGCCGCCCAGCTCCGCGGCGCGCTGCTGCGCGGCCTCGCGGCGCTCCATGACGTCGAGCACGACGTCCTCCAGGTCGGACTGCCGCTTGGCGAGCGAGGCCAGCTCGCGCTGCACGTTCTCCAGGTCCTTCGCGCCGAGCGCGCCGGAGTCCAGCCGCTGCTGGTCGCGCGTGGCCCGCTGGCGGACCTGGTCGACGTCCTGCTCCGCCTTGGTCTGCTCGCGGGCGGTGTCGCTCTCCTCGGTCTGCGCGGCCACCAGCAGGTCGCGCAGCTGCGCGTGGTCGGCGCCGAGGCGTTCGAGCTCGGCGTGCTCGGGGAGGGTCTTGCGCTTGTGGTCCAGCTGCGCGATGCGCGCGTCGAGGGCCTGGACTTCGAGAAGGCGGATCTGGTCGGCGGGCTCGGCGTTCAGCGGGGGGCTCCTGGGCTGCTGGAAGGGACGGGAGAAGCGGAGGGTGCGTGCGCCGTCCACGGGTCGGTGACGGCGTACGAGACCTGGGTGCTGAGTGCCCAGCCGTGCCGCTCGGCGAGCGCGTCCACCTCGCGGGCGGCCTGCGGGCACCACGGCCACTCGGTGGCCCAGTGCGCGGCGTCGATCAGCGCGAGCGGCGCGGCCTGGCGCGCCTCGGAGGCGGGGTGGTGCCGCAGGTCGGCGGTCAGGTATGCGTCCACGCCCGCGGCCCGCACCTGCGCGAACAGGCTGTCCCCGGAGCCGCCGCACACCGCGACGGTACGGACCGGGGCCGCCGGGTCGCCGGCCACCCGCAGCCCGGTCGCCGTCTCGGGCAGCCCGCGGGCGGCCTGCGCGGCGAACTCGGCGAGGCTCAGCGGCTCGTCCAGCACGCCGATCCGGCCCAGCCCGCGGCGCCCCGCCGGGTCGGCCGGGTCCGGCACGAGCGGCCCGGTCACCCGCAGCCCGACCGCGGAGGCGAGCGCGTCGGAGACGCCGGGGTCGGCGCGGTCGGCGTTGGTGTGCGCCACGTAGAGCGCGATGCCGTTGCGGATGAGGTCGTGCACCACCCGGCCCTTGAAACCGGCGGGGCCCACGGGCGCGACGCTCGTGGTGCCGCGCAGGTAGAGCGGGTGGTGGGTGACGAGCAGGTCGGCGCCCGCGGCGACGGCCTCGTCCACGACCTCCTGCACGGGGTCGACGGCGAACAGCACCCGGGAGACCTGCGTCTCCGGGGTGCCGCACACCAGCCCGACGGCGTCCCAGCTCTCCGCCGTGGCCGGCGGCCACAGGGCGTCGAGGGCGTCGATGAGGTCGGATAGACGTGGCACGTCTAGGAAGATTACCCGCAGAGGGCGCCGAAGCCTCCCGCGGCGGGAGGGAGTGCGGGCCGGGCGGCCCTCAGGACGCCGTCAGGTAGTGCTGGAGGTCGGCGACGACCAGGTCGGCGGCCGTGACGCCGAGCCCGAGGTACCAGGTCTCGTCCGGGACGTCGAAGGCGTGCCCGGCCTTGACCGCGCGCAGGTTCTTCCACAGCGGGTTCGCCTGCGCCCGCGCCATGTCCGTCGTCTTCGGGTCGCCGTAGACACCGGTGAAGATGTAGTCCGCGTCCGCCTTGTCGATGTTCTCCGCGGAGATCTCGGCGGCGAGGTCGTCGATGTCCTGGTTCTTGGGCCGCGGGATGCCCGCGTCCTTGAGGATCGTGCCGATGAAGGACTGGTTCGCGTACAGCCGCGTCTTGCCGTCCTGCATGTAGCGGACCATCGACACGACGGGCTTCTTCGCCCCGAGCGCCGCGTCCAGCGCCTTGATCTTGCCGTCGTACTCGGCGAGCTTCGCCTCGGCCTGCGCGGTCTTGTCCAGCGCGGCCGCGTTGAGCAGGTAGTTCTGCTTCCAGGTGTAGCCGGGCCGGACGGAGAAGACGGTCGGCGCGATCTTCTCCAGCGCCTTGTACTGCGTGGCGGCGCGCAGCTGGCTGCCCAGGATGAGGTCCGGGTGGAGGCCCGCGATGGCCTCCAGGTTGAGGTTGTTGATCGTGCCGATGTTCTTCGGGCTGCCGCCGTCCTTCTTCAGGTACGACGGGAGCGCGGGCGAGCCCTCGGTGGGCGCGTAGCCGACCGGCTGGACGCCGAGCGACACGACGTTGTCCAGCTCGCCGACGTCGAGGACGACGACCCGGGTGGGCTGCTTCGGGATCACGGTCGTGCCCATCGCGTGCTTGACCGTCCGCGGCCACTGGCCGGGCTTGGCGTCGGTGCCCATCTCGGCGGTCTTGTCGCCCGCGGAGCCGAAGTCCTTGCCGCCCTTGGCGACCGCCTGCTTGTCCTTGGCGGCGGCGTCCGCGCCGCCCGACCCCTTCCCGCTGTCGTCGGAGGAGCCGCCGCACGCGGCGAGGGCGAGCCCGGCGGCGACGGCGAGAGCGACGGCGGCGGTGGTGGTACGGCGGCGCCGGTGGGACATGACGGGACTCCTGGTGCGTGGGTGTGCGTGGGCGTAGCTGTGAGGTGCGCGGGGCCGTGCGCGGTGGGCGTGGCCCCGCTGGTGGTTCAAAGCTCAAACACAGTCTTAGGTGAGCCTAACCTCATCCGTGGGTGCGTCCTACACCCACCCCCGTTTTCCGGGCCTGCGGCCACTCCGTACGGCCGAGCGCCGTTTTGCACACCCGCGTACGCCCCGCGGGCGAATCGTGCACGGCGACACCCTTACGGGTGAATGGCCCCCAGTCGCGTTGATCGCCCGGAAGTGCGAAAACTACGGTCTTGCGCCGGAGGTGGACGACACACATGACCGTCACAGCTGTGGGAGCGATGAGCACGCTGCGGGCCGCGGGCGGCGGCGCCGCGGGAGCGGCGGCCGACGTGCTGCTGCGCACCGTGCGCCGGACCGGGTTCACGATCGCCGCGGACGGCTCGTACGCGGCCTGCCTCGCCGTGAGCGTCACGTCCGACGGCACCGGCCGCGGCCTGCTCGTCGAGCGCTGGACCCTCGGCGGGCCCGAGCCCTACGCCGTACCGCTGCCCGGACGGCAGCCCGAGGAACCCGGCACCCAGGCGCTGCCGCTCGCCGACGGGCGGGTGCTCGTCCGCCGCCGCGTCGCCGACCACTGGGACCTCGTCCTGCTCCACCCCTCCGGCCCGGAGACCGCCGAGCAGCCCGTCGGCTCGCTGACCGGCGACGACGTACGGCTGCTGCCGCCCGTCCCCGCCACCCCGCCCGTCGCCTACGCCCTCGCGTACGACGCGGCCACCTGCCGTACCCGCGTGTGGCGCGTCCACGGCACCACGGACGGGCAGGGGCCGCAGCCCGTCCTGACCGTCGAGGGCCGCTGCACCGGCGGCGTCTGGCTCGACCGCGCCGGACGGCTGCTCGCCCTCGACCGCGAACTCGGCGGCCGCACCAAGGCGGTGGCCGCCGACCTCGGCACCGGGCGCACCAGCCCGCTGCTCCAGATCACCGACGACAGCGACGACCGGCTGCTGCTCGCCGAGCCCGACAGCGGGCTGCTGGTGCTGCGCAGCGACGCGCCCGGTGAGGCCCGGCTCGGCTGGGGCGTCCTCGGCAGCCACCACCCCGTGCGCTTCCCCGACGCCCTGCGCGTCCCCAGCGTCCAGCTCACGCCCGTCGCCGCCCAGCCCGGCCTGATCCTCGCCCCCGAGGCCTCCGTGGTGGCCTTCCGCGCCGAAGTCCCCGGCGGCGCGGAGTCGCTGGCGCTGTGGCGCCCCGGCGAACGCCGCCTCCACTGGCGGGCCTCGCCGGTGGGATGGCTGGGGGCGGCGGGGGTGTGGCTGCCCCGGGACGAGCTGAAGCTGCCGTACGCGGTGGGGGAGCCGGCACTCACGGAGGGCGCGGGAGATTCGCCGGGCGCGGCGGGAGGGGCCGCGGGGGTGTGGGGGCTGGCGGCGTACGAGCCGCCGGTGAGCTGGGGAGTGGTGGCGCCGGCCTGGGAGGCCGCGACGGGCACCGCGCCGGTGGAGCCGCCGGGTGCCGGGACCTCCGGCGGGGGAGCAGGACAAGGCGCCGCGGGGCGGCGGCCGTTGGGGCGCGGGGGTTCGGCGGAAGGGGCCGCGGCTCTCGCCGGGGGAGCCGCGCTCGGGGCCACGCCGTGCGTGTCGGCGGGCTCCCGGGGGGCGAGGGCCTTCGCCGGGTGCGCCGGAGGCCGGGTGCTGCTGCCCGTGGGGGGCGGCGGGGGCCGGGCCCCTTCGCCGGGGGCGCTTGCGCCCGGGGCCGCCGCCGCCTCCGCCTCCGCCGGGGAGTACGGGAGGGCGCTGCCGGTACGCCGGACCTGGGCCGTACTGCCGCTCCAGCAGGCACCGCTCGCCGCGGTCCGCGCGTCATGAGCCGCACGGCACCGGCGGCCGACCCCGCCCGCTGGGCACCCCACCCACGGGCGGTGACGGCGAGGGTGCGATGGGAGGAGCTGGGCGGCCCAGGGCAACCACGGGCGGCAGAAGGAGAACCGGGGGGCCGGCCGCTCCCGCCCGCCCACCCGGAGATAAGCTCATCGCTCGCCGTTGCGCATCGGGGGACGCAACGTGAGCACGCGGACGCGTCATCGCTGCTCGCCCGTCTCCGGCGCCGCCGACACACCACGGGGAGTTCGACCTTGTCCGACGCCACCGCATCCACCAGCACCGACCCGCACGACCCCCCACCCCCGCCGGGCCGCCACCGCGGCCCCGCCTCCCCCGAATCCCCGCCCCCCAACCCCCCACCCACCCCAGGCCGCCACCGCCGCCCGGCGGAATCCTGACCGGCCCCGCATCATCTGGACCCCGTCGACGCGCCGTCCATCCCTTGACGGGATGCGACGACGAAGAACACCCAAGGTCACCCTCCGGGAAGAGCAACTTGCCTTGACCGCCCACCTCGAATTCTCCGTACGCCTCAACGAGGCCCAGGTCCACCAGGACCGGATCGACCGTCTGGGCGAGCTGTCGGACTGGCTCCAGGAGGAGCACGGCGCGGTGACGGACGAGGAACTGGCCGAGGCCCGTCGTACCCGTGAGTCCGCTCACGCTCGAATAAACGCGATATCGGCACCCTCTCCGCACGCCGGTCGGCAAGGTCCAGCAGCATATGAACCCCCGGATCAGTCGCGTTGAGATCCTTGAGCAGCACGTCCCATGAGCGGGCTCCGTGGTTCTCCTTCCGGAAGACCGGCGCTTCCTTACTGGTGTCGATGTAGACCTGGTCCGGAGACAGCAGCCGATCATGGTTGCTCGTCAGGTCCTGGCGCCTCCCGAGCAGCCGGTGTATCTCGTCGCTACGCCGAGGTGTTCCTCTGCTGCTGCGATTGTGCGTCTCTGTGGCGAAGTCGGCTGGCCGTCCGGCGCGGTCCCGTCGTAGACGGTGACTGACCTGGTCGGACGGCTGGGGAATGTCGTGCGGATCCAGCGTCGGTGTAGACGAACTCGGATCGCGCGGGAACGAATAGGCGCGGACTGCCAGGACGGCCTCCGGTCAGATCCCTCGGCTTCCCTGGAGGTCAGGCACGCGCGGGTTGACGCCCGAGGCGGCTTTCAGTCCGCGTCGGTGTTTTCCTCTGCCGGACCTGTGGCAAAGGTGCGTCGTCCATCGTCGCCGCGCACCGGATCTGTCGGCATCAGCGGCGTGATCGGTCCCACATCACATCGGTGATCATTAATCGGACGGTTGCCCCGATCAATTGACAGCCGTGGTTCCGGAACTGACGACTCCGATACTCATCCAGGCCGTGCCATACGAATACCGGAGGCCTGGCCACATGATCCTTTTCCGAGTTCTACGAGTGCGCCACCGCGCTCAGTGCATGGGTCTTCACCCGTAACGCTCCGGCGAGTAGATTCGTTGTAGGACGAGAATCTGGAGCGGCTACACAGCGGGGAGCCCCGAGATGGTCACTCGTACGGAATTAGCTTCTGCGTTCGGTTCGCTCTGGGTCGAGATAATGCCACCGCAAGTCGCCGAGCAGTATTTCGAAAATTCCGATGACCGTCGACTGCTGACCGAGGTCGGCATGCCTCAATCGCTCCTGGGGCAGGTTTATTTCGGCAACATTCGGACGAACCGGCCGGTAAGCCTTGGCCAGGCGCTTGACACCGGGACTCCGGATAAATTCCCGCTGGATGTCCGGGAGGACATCGTGATCGCAGTAGGAATGGGGGGTTTTGCATGCATGTCCCGAGCGGACGGCCACATCTACTGGTACGAGCCGGGAAGCAGTGACCGGAAGTTCGCGCTGGTGAACACAACCCTGGAGCGACTCCTGGAGACCTCCTACCAGCTTCAGCTGAAATTCAAAGACTTCGATCTGTCCTACTGCGACGATGAAGAAGAACTGCGGGAGGAAGTCGAGGAGGAGCTGCGCCGCCTAGTCGGCGAGATTCGCGACATCGACCCGCCGTCGTTCGACAGCCCGGCGATGTTCTGGCAGCATGTTGTGCTCTTTGCGCTGGAAGATATTGCCTCGGAGCAGTGAGAGCCGAGTGGGTCAGCTTCCCCCGACGTAGCCGTGGCTGACGACCCAGGAGTCATCCTTCTCGTCAACTCCCGCCTCGTCCACTCTTGCAAGCGCCTTGAGTAGTATTTCGTTCTTTTCCTTGAGTGTGAGCAGGAAGACCCGGCGAGCTTCTTTGTCCTCCTCCGACAGTGCTGCTTTTTCCTCGTCGGATAATTCGACGCCGGCCTCCGCTCCCGTGAGAGCTTCAACCGTAATCCCGTGCGCTCTGAGAATAGCCAAACCAGCCATTCCATTGTCCGGTCCGCGCTTTAGCCGGAACCAATCATGGCGCACGTCGTCTGGCACGGTGACGTCAGCCCAACCTCCGGAGCGACGCTCGGTTTCTGCGGCCATCGCCTTCTGCGTCCGAGGGACACCGGAGAAAAACTTGGTTCTTCTTTCGATGTTGCTGACCGTCTTCCCCTTCGCGGCCGCCTTTTCCTTCTCGATTTTCTCGAATTCCTGGAATGTCTGCAGCGTCTCCGGGGAGATGAGCTCGTCGAATATCTTTCGGTATCTCTGCCTGATCTCGCCCGTGAAGACAGTGGCGCCGTGGTAGAGCGCGCTGGCCAACACGACTGTGGAGAGATTCTCTGTTCTCGGCCTCAGGTCGCGATCCGTAAAATCAGCAATAAGGGTGGCGCAGTTGACACACGGACTCCTGTTGATCTCGTAGCGGATTGACATCGAGGGTACGTGTTTTTTATCGGTCGGGATGTCAGGCAGGTCCGTATTCTTGAAGTAGAGCGTCAAGTGCTCCTCTGCGTGTGCGCCTCGCACCTGGTGGGCGTCGCTGTGATCCTTCAGCCGCCGGGAACTGGATGCCTTCACCACCGAGACGTCGTCACTACCTGCAACGGTCCACTTGAGCACGCCGCGGGCCACGGTCGGCGGGTCGGGCTCCCGCTTCGGTTGTTCCTCCGCGGCGCCGCCGCCGAGTCCTGCGCTTTCCAATTTCTTGACCGTCTCATCGCTGACGCTCTTGGCCTTTTCCTGAGCCAGCGTCCAGACCCGCAGTTCCTCGGGGGTCCAGCCCAACGCTTCCTCGTCACCTTTGACCTTGGTCGGCAGGTGGACAGGTTCGCTCTCGCTCTCCGGGTTGACCTTGGCGACCACGCGGAACTGATGCTCCGCCGTCCGCTCCATGCGCAAAGATTTGAGGCCCCGCCGTGCATACTTGTGCTCGACCTGCTCCAGAATGCGGGGCATCTGCTGTGGGGTCGCCCCGGCGATCAGCCTGTTCCGTGCTTCCGTGGAGGCAGCCTTCGCGGTCTTCGCTTTCTGCTCCGGAGACCCACTGTCCTTGGTCGGTTTGTTCTTCCCCTTGCTGAGCTTGGATTTGAGTTTCGCCCAGATTTTCTTGCCGATCTTGACGATGAAGCCGACGATTTTGTCGATGACGCGGTTGACGGGTCTGGCGACGGCGTGGAAGACGGATTTGACTTTGGATGCGAGGTTGCCGATGCCGAGGAGGGAGGCGAGGAGGCCGAGGAGGGTGGGGATGGCGGCGGCGAGGGCTGTTTCGACCATTTTGGGGACGCCTGCGGTGCCGCCGTTCGCGATGGCGATGACGGCGTCGAGGACGGCCTGCACGAACTCGACGACCTGGGCGCCCTGGTTGATGACGAAGGAGACGATGTCGACGATCGCTTTGACCGCGCGGACGAACGCGGAGGCGGGGTTGAGGAGGGACAGGATCCAGGTGATGCCGGCGATGATGACGGTGGGGATCAGGTAGGTGGTGAGTTTGCCGAGGATGGTCGCCTTGAGGTCGCCGGTCTCCTTGACGATCTCCTGCTCGACACCGGCCGGGCCTTCCTTGGCGAGTTTCTGGGCGACGGGCACGGATTTCTCGACCTCGGTCATGGCCTGGTCGGGGATGCCCTTGGCGGTGATGCGGGCGCGGATGTTGGCCCAGGTCAGGCCGAGCAGGCCGGTGATGAGCTGGATGATGCCCTTGAGGTCGAAGGAGGCGGGCAGGTCCAGGCCGGCTTTGACCGCGGTGCCCAGCAGCCACGA
>NZ_JBSGHL010000018.1:0-137634 GCF_053604375.1 Streptomyces sp. NPDC004031
TACGCGGCGGAGTTCAACAAGATCTACCCGCACGTGACGGTGAAGTTCCAGGGCCTCACCGACTACCGCCGCCGCCCGGCCCGCCGCGGCGCGGGCGGAACAGGCCGCCGCCTGCCCGGAGGGGGATGCCGCGCCGGGCGGACCGGCGTTCGAGGTGATCTATCTGCTGGAGGCGCCGTCCGCCGCCGTCCCGCAGCTGCGGGCCCGGCTGGACCCGCTCGGCGACTCCCTCGTCGTCGTCGGCGGCGACGGGCTGTGGAACGTCCATGTGCACGTCGACGACGTGGGCGCGGCCATCGAGGCCGGTATCGAGGCGGGCCGTCCGCACCGCATCCGCGTCACCCACTTCGGCGCCCAGACGCAGCGCACGCCGGGCGACCGGGGGCCCGAGCGCGCGGTCGTCGCGCTGGTGCGCGGCGAGGGCATGGCGGCGCTGTGCGCGCAGGCGGGCGCCGTGGTGGTCGCCGTCGGCGCGGGGGAGGCCCCGGCCAGCGGCGAGATCTCCGCGGCGGTCCGGCGCACGGGCGCCCGCGAGGTGATCCTGCTGCCCAACGACGCCGAGCTGCGCCCCGCGGCGGGTGCGGCGGCCGCGCAGGCCCGCGCGGACGGTGTGCGCGTCGCCCTCATCCCGACCCGCTCCGCGGTGCAGGGCATCGCGGCCCTCGCCGTCCACGAGCCGTCCCGCCGCTTCGACGAGGACGTGGTGGCGATGACGTCCGCCGCGGGCGCCACCCGCTACGCGGAGCTGGCCGTCGCCGAGCACGAGTCCTGGACGATGGCGGGCGTCTGCCAGGCCGGGGACGTCCTGGGGCTGATCGACGGCGACGTGGCGGTGATCGGTGCGGACGTCGCGGACACCGCCGCGCGCGTCCTGGACCGCATGCTCGCGGCCGGCGGCGAGATGGTCACCCTCGTGCTGGGCGCGACCGCCCCCGCGGGCCTGGCGACCCGGCTGGAGGCCCACGTCCGCGACACCCACCTCGCGGTGGACACCGTCATGTACGAGGGCGGCCACCCGTCCTGCCCGCTGCTGATCGGTGTGGAGTAGCGCCGCGCCCGTACCCGGGCGGCGGGGCCCCGGTTGTCGGTGGGGTGCGCGAGGATGGGGGCGATGACCGCGAATCCGTTGGACGAACCGCTGCGCAAGCTCGTCGGGGACCGCACCGCCAAGGTGCTCGGCGAGCATCTCGACCTGCACACCACCGGTGACCTGCTGCACCACTACCCGCGGCGGTACGCCGAGCGCGGCGAGCTGACCCGCCTCGCCGACCTGCCCGTCGACGAGTACGTGACGGTGGTCGCGCAGATCGCCAAGGCCGACAAGCGGACGTACGGCGGCGGCTCCGGGGTACGCCTGGAGGTCGTCGTCACCGACGGCAGCGGCTCGCTCACCCTGGTCTTCTTCAGCAAGGCCGCCCACGCGCACGCGCACCGCCTGATCCCGGGCCGCCGCGGCATGTTCTCCGGCAAGGTGTCGGTCTTCAACCGCGTCCGGCAGCTCGCGCACCCCGACTACCAGCTGCTGGACGCCGACGACGACGGCAAGCAGGCCGCCGACGCGTTCGCGGGCCGCCGCCTGCCGCTCTACCCGGCCTGCAAACAGATCACCTCGTGGAAGATCGCCCAGGCCGTCGAGACGGCGCTGAACTCGCTGGAGGCGACCGGCTGGGCGGGCGTCGGCGACCCGCTGCCGGAGCAGCTGCGCACCGAACGCGGCCTGGTGGGCCTGCCCGAGGCGCTCCAGAAGGTGCACCGGCCGCGGACGAAGGCCGACGAGGAGACGGCGAAGCAGCGGCTGCGCTGGGACGAGGCCTTCGTGCTCCAGGTCGCGCTGGCCCGGCGCCGCGCCGCGGAGTCGGCGCTGCCCGCGGTGCCGCGCCGCCCCGGTGCGGACGGGCTGCTCGCGGCCTTCGACGCCAAGCTGCCCTTCACCCTCACCGAGGGCCAGCGGGCGGTGTCCGCCGAGATCTTCGCCGACCTGGCCACCGACCACCCCATGCACCGGCTGCTGCAGGGCGAGGTCGGCTCGGGCAAGACCCTGGTCGCGCTGCGCGCCATGCTCGGCGTCGTCGACACCGGGGGCCAGGCCGCGATGCTCGCCCCTACCGAGGTGCTCGCCCAGCAGCACCACCGCTCGGTCACCGAGATGATGGGCGAGCTGGCCGAGTCCGCGGGGATGCTCGGCGGCGGCGACCTGGGCACCAAGGTGGTGCTGCTGACCGGCTCGATGGGCACCGCCGCCCGCCGCCAGGCGCTGCTGGACCTGGTGACGGGCGAGGCGGGCATCGTCATCGGCACCCACGCGCTCATCGAGGACAAGGTCAAGTTCCACGACCTGGGCCTGGTCGTCGTGGACGAGCAGCACCGCTTCGGCGTGGAGCAGCGCGACGCGCTGCGCGCGAAGGCGCCCAAACCGCCGCATCTGCTGGTGATGACGGCGACACCGATCCCGCGCACGGTCGCGATGACGGTCTTCGGCGACCTGGAGACGTCCGTCCTCGACCAGCTCCCGGCCGGCCGCTCGCCGATCGCCACGCACGTCGTGCCCGCCGAGGAGAAGCCGCACTTCCTGAGCCGGGCGTGGGAGCGGGTGCGCGAGGAGGTCGAGGGCGGCCACCAGGCGTACGTGGTGTGCCCGCGCATCGGCGACGACGAGGAGCCCGCGGGCGGCAGGAGCGCGAAGAAGACCGCCGGGTCCGCGAAGTCCGGCAAGCCCGCCGCGGACGCCGACGACGCCGAGCGCCGCCCGCCGCTGGCCGTGCTGGAGGTGGCCGAGCAGCTCGCGGCGGGCCCGCTGCGCGGCCTGCGCGTCGGGGTGCTGCACGGCAGGCTGGCGCCGGACGTCAAGGACGACGTGATGCGCCGCTTCGCCGCCGCCGAGCTGGACGTCCTGGTGGCCACGACCGTCGTCGAGGTGGGCGTCAACGTGCCGAACGCGACCGCGATGGTGATCATGGACGCCGACCGCTTCGGCGTCTCGCAGCTGCACCAGCTGCGCGGCCGGGTCGGCCGCGGCAGCGCCCCGGGCCTGTGCCTGCTGGTCTCGGAGGCGCCCGAGGCGAGCCCGGCGCGCGGCCGGCTGGACGCGGTGGCCGGCACGCTGGACGGCTTCGAGCTGTCCGAGATCGACCTCCAGCAGCGCCGCGAGGGCGACGTGCTGGGCCAGGCGCAGTCCGGCAGCCGCTCGTCGCTGCGGATGCTCACCGTGATCGGCGACCGGGAGATCATCGAGGAGGCCCGGCAGGAGGCCGTCGCCGTGGTCGCCGCCGATCCGGAGCTGACCGGCCACCCCGACCTGCGCAGCGCCCTGGACAGCCTGCTCGACGCCGAGCGCGAGCAGTACCTGGACAAGGGCTGAGCCGCGTGGCGCCGCGGCGGCGGATAGGGTGCCGAGGGTGAGCAGCTCATGACCCGTGTGATCGCCGGGGCGGCAGGCGGCCGCCGGCTGGCCGTACCGCCCGGCACCGGTACCCGGCCGACCTCGGACCGCGCCAAGGAAGCCCTCTTCTCGACTCTGGAGGCGCTGCGCGGCACCCTCGGCGGCGCCCGGGTCATGGACCTGTACGGGGGCTCCGGTGCGGTCGGCCTCGAAGCGCTGTCCCGCGGCGCCGCGCACGTCCTGCTCGCCGAGTCCGACCCGCGCGCGCTGCGCGCCATCCGGGAGAACGCCGCGACCGTCGGCCTGCCCGGCGCCGAGGTGCGCGGCGGCCGCGCCGAGAAGATCGCCGCGGGGCCGCCGCCCGCCGAGCCGTACGACGTGGTCTTCCTGGACCCGCCGTACGACGTGCCGGACGACGAACTGCGCGAGATCCTGCTCACACTCGGTGCGGGCGGCTGGCTCGCCGACGACACACTGGTCACCGTGGAACGCAGGACCAGGGGCGGCGAATTCGGCTGGCCGGCCGGTTTCGAGGGGCTCCGCTCCCGGCGGTACGGCGAGGCCACTCTTTGGTACGGTCGCGCCGCCCCGGTTACCCACAGGTAACGCCCGTCAGCAGAGCGAGGAGCCTGTCATGCGCCGCGCAGTCTGTCCCGGGTCCTTCGACCCCGTCACCAACGGACACCTCGACATCATCGCCCGCGCCTCGCGGCTGTACGACGTCGTGCACGTCGCCGTGATGATCAACAAGTCCAAGCAGGGCCTCTTCGACGTGGACGAGCGGATCGCGCTCATCCAGGAGGTCACCGCCGACCTCGACAACGTGGTGGTGGAGTCCTTCCACGGCCTGCTGGTGGACTTCTGCAAGCAGCGCGACATCCCGGCCATCGTCAAGGGCCTGCGGGCGGTCAGCGACTTCGACTACGAGCTGCAGATGGCCCAGATGAACATCGGCCTGTCGGGCGTCGAGACCCTCTTCGTGCCCACCAACCCGGCCTACAGCTTCCTCTCGTCGTCTCTTGTGAAGGAAGTGGCCCAATGGGGCGGGGACATCTCGCACTTGGTACCCGCTCCCGTCCTGGAGGCGCTGAACTCCCGGCTGCGGCAGCGCTAGAGTCGAGACGTGGACGTCCAGAAGAAGCTCGACGAGATCACGGCCACCGTGGCGAACGCCCGGTCGATGCCGATGTCTGCCTCCTGCGTGCTGAACCGGGCCGAGCTGCTGGCCCTGCTCGACGAGCTCGCCGCCGCGCTGCCCGACTCCCTGGCCCAGGCCCAGGACCTGCTCGGCGACCGTGAGCAGATGGTGGAGCAGGCCAGGGGCGAGGCCCAGCGGATCATCGAGCAGGCGCACGCCGAGCGCGGCTCGCTGACCGCCGAGACCGCCGTCGTCCGGCAGTCCAGGGACGAGGCCGAGCGCATCCTCGCCGAGGCCCGCCGGGAGGCCGACGAGATCCGCGCCGAGGCCGACGACTACGTCGACAGCAAGCTGGCGAACTTCGAGGTGGTCCTCACCAAGACCATCGGCTCCGTCGACCGCGGCCGCGAGAAGCTGCTCGGCCGCCGCCCCGGCTACGACGAGGGCTACGAGCAGGAGTACGCCGAGGACGACCCGGAGGCCCCCGAGCGCAGCAGCGACCCCGAGACGCTGCGCCGCCGCGCGGACGACTACGTCGACGCCAAGCTCGGCGCCTTCGAGGCCGTGCTCAGCAAGACCCTGGAGGCGGTCGGCCGCGGCCGGCTCAAGCTCACCGGGCACAACCCCATCGACGACCTGGCCGCCCAGATCGCCGCGGCCGACCGGGAGAGCGGGGAGGACGGCCCGCACCGGCAGTCCGACGCCGACTACCTCGCGGGCCTGGCCGCCCCCGTCGCCGAGCAGGCCGACCTGTCGCAGTACGGCTACCGCCCGCAGGAGCCCGTGGAGCCGGCCGCCCAGGCCCCCCACGACCCCGGCTACGGCGGCTACCCGCAGGAGACCTACCAGCAGGGCTACGGCCAGGACGGCGACGGCTACCCCCAGGAGTACGCCCAGCAGCCCGGCTACGCGGACCCGTACGCCCCGCAGCAGGGCTACGGCCAGGAGCAGCAGCAGGGCTACGACTACGGGCAGCAGCCCGACTACGGCAGCCAGCAGCAGTACCCGCCGCAGATCCCGTACCAGCAGCAGGGCCAGCAGGGATACCCGCAGGGCCAGCCCGCCGCGCTCGACGAGACCAGCTTCTTCGACACCGGCATGATCGACCTCGACCGGCTGCGCGAGCTGGAGCAGGGCCGCTGAGGAGGGGCGGGAGACCGCCCCGTTTGGGCGGGAGCGGCGGGTCCAGTATCCTGTCACTTCCAGCCGTGTGAATCGCCGGCGCTTCTGCCTGCCCACCCGCATCGAGCGACCGGGCAGGCGTGACCGAGGAAAGCAGGAGCCCTGAACACCCGCCTTGACCACCGCAAGCCCCTCGTGTTCGACACACACGAGCTGGGCAGGCGTCCGGGCGCGATGAAGAAGGTCGCCCGCTCGGTACCGGCCCCCGCCGACCTCGGGATCCGCGACGTCATCGCCGTGCCCGAGGGCGCGGCCATCGAACTGGACCTCCGCCTGGAGTCGGTCATGGAGGGCGTGCTCGTCAGCGGCACCGCCCACGCGACCGCCGAGGGGGAGTGCGTAAGGTGTCTGGAGCCCGTCGAGCGTGAGCTGGACGCGGACATCCAGGAAATGTTCTCCTACCCCGACGCCGACACCAGGACCGCCCGCAAGAGCGAAGCCGGTGCCGACGCCGAGGCTGACGAGGACGACGACATGCCGGTGCTGGAGGACGATCTCTTCGACCTCGAACCGGTGCTGCGCGACGCGGTGGTGCTCGCACTGCCGATGCAGCCGGTGTGCCGGGACGACTGCCCGGGGTTGTGCTCCACCTGTGGAGCACGCCTCGCGGACGACCCCGGCCACCACCACGAGGCCACCGACATCCGGTGGGCGGCCTTGCAGGATCTGACGCTCGACCCGTCGGATCCGACCATCCAGCAAAACGGTGCCGGAAACGGCTCCGATGACGACCAGGAGAAGTAGCCGTGGCTGTTCCGAAGCGGAAGATGTCGCGCAGCAACACGCGTCACCGCCGTTCGCAGTGGAAGGCTGCGCCCGTGAGCCTGGTGGCGTGCGAGCGTTGCCACGAGCCGAAGCTGCAGCACATCGCGTGCCCCAACTGCGGCACCTACAACCGCCGTCAGGTCCTCGACGTCTGATCGGCAGGTGACAGGCTTTATGTCAGACGCCTCAGCGCCCAAGCAGGCCGCGAAGGACGCCGCGACGGAAACAGCCTCGTCCCACACGCTTCTGGAAGGGCGGCTCGGGTACCGACTCGAGCCCGCCCTTCTGGTACGTGCGCTCACCCACCGCTCGTACGCGTACGAGAACGGCGGGCTGCCCACCAACGAGCGGCTGGAGTTCCTCGGGGACTCCGTGCTCGGCCTGGTGGTCACGGACACCCTCTACCGCACCCACCCCGACCTGCCGGAAGGCCAGCTGGCCAAACTGCGGGCCGCGGTGGTCAACTCGCGGGCGCTCGCGGGCGTCAGCCGGGGGCTCGACCTCGGCGCGTTCATCCGCCTGGGCCGCGGCGAAGAGGGCACCGGCGGGCGGGACAAGGCATCGATCCTCGCGGACACCCTCGAAGCGGTCATCGGCGCCGTCTACCTCGACTGCGGCCTCGACGCCGCCTCCGAGCTGGTCCACCGGCTCTTCGACCCGCTGATCGAGGAGTCCTCCAACCTCGGCGCCGGCCTGGACTGGAAGACCTCCCTCCAGGAGCTGACCGCGAGCGAGAGCCTCGGCGTGCCCGAGTACGTCGTCTCGGAGTCCGGTCCCGACCACGAGAAGACCTTCACGGCTGCCGCCCGCGTCGGTGGTGTCGAGTACGGCACCGGCACCGGCCGCAGCAAGAAGGAAGCGGAGCAGCAGGCGGCCGAGGCCGCCTGGCGCTCCATCCGCAAGACCTCCGCGCCCGCCGCGGGGGGCGTCCCTACCGCGTAGGGGGCGGCGCCCCGAAGGGGCGCGGGGAACCGCGCGAGCAACCCGCCACCGGCCGGTGGGTCGGATCGGACCGAAGAGACCCTTCGGGCCGTGACGGCCCGCGCCCCCGTTGGCGGGCTGAGCGCACAGTGGCCCGCGCCCCTGAAAACGGGTGCCCGGCGCGGCACGCGCACCCTCTGACCTCAAGCGCTTCGCAGAAGGAGAGCTCATGCCGGAGCTGCCGGAGGTCGAGGTCGTACGGCGCGGGCTCGCGCGTTGGGCGGCGGAGCGCACCGTCGAGACGGTCAGCGTCCTGCACCCGAGGGCCGTGCGGCGGCACGCGGCTGGCCCTGCGGACTTCGCGGCGGGACTGCGCGGCACCGTGCTCGGCGAGCCCCGCCGCAGGGGCAAGTACCTGTGGATCCCCCTCCAGCCGGGCGCGGCCCTGCTCGCCCACCTGGGCATGAGCGGCCAGTTCCTGGTCAAGCCCGCGGGCGCCCCGCCCGAGACACATCTGCGGGTCCGCTTCACCTTCGCCGACGACCTCGGCACCGAGCTGCGGTTCGTCGACCAGCGCACCTTCGGCGGCCTGTCGGTGCAGCCGACCGTGCCGGACGACCCGGACAGCCTCCCGGAGCCCCTCGCGCACATCGCGCGCGACCCGCTGGACGACGCCTTCGACGAGGACGCCTTCCACGCGGCGCTGCGCCGCAAGCGCACCACCGTCAAGCGGGCGCTGCTCGACCAGAGCCTGATCAGCGGGGTCGGCAACATCTACGCGGACGAGGCCCTGTGGCGCACCCGGCTGCACTACGAGCGGCCGACCGCGACGCTGACCCGGCCCCGTACGGCCGAGCTGGTGCGGCACATCCGCGAGGTGATGGGCGACGCGCTGGCCGCGGGCGGCACGAGCTTCGACAGCATGTACGTCAACGTCAACGGGGAATCCGGGTACTTCGACCGCTCGCTGGACGCCTACGGCCAGGAGGACCGGCCCTGCCGCCGCTGCGGCACCCCGATCCGGCGCCGTCCGTGGATGAACCGGTCGAGCTACTTCTGCCCGCGCTGCCAGCGCCCGCCGCGCGCGGTGTGACACACCGGGCGCACCGGACCCACCGGGCGCACCGGACCCACCGGGTGCACCGGGCCCACCGGGGTCAGAAGCCGAAGTCCTGGGTCCACCACGGGCCGCCGGAGCCGAAGTGGACGCCGACGCCGAGCGTCGTGTAGTCGCAGTTCAGGATGTTCGCGCGGTGGCCGGGGCTGTTCATCCAGGCGGTCATCACCGCTTCGGCGGTGGCCTGGCCCTTGGCTATGTTCTCGCCGCCGAGGTTGCCGATGCCGCGGGCCTTGGCGCGGTCCCAGGGGTCGTCGCCGTCCGGGTCGGTGTGGTCGAAGAAGCCGCGGGCGGCCATGTCGTCGCTGAAGGCCTGTGCGAGGCCGTCCAGCGAGCCGCTGGCGGTGAGCGGCTTGCAGCCGGCGGTGGAGCGCTCCTGGTTGACCAGGGAGAGGATCGCGGCCCGGGTCGCGGTGAGCTTGTCCGTGTTCGGCGAGGCGGCCGGCGAGGTCGTCGCGGGCGCCGTGCGCACCGGGGTAGTGGGGGCCGCGCTGGTGCGGGTCGGGGTGGGTTTCGCGGTCGTGGTCCGCGGGGTCGGTGCCGCCGTGGGCGCGGTCCTGGTGCCGGTCGCGCTCGCGCTCGGGGTGGGCTTTCCGGCGGCCGGGGTGGTGCTGCCCGGCAGCGGGGAGCCGGTGGTGCTCAGCGGGGAGGGCGAGTCGCTGCCGTCCTGCGCGGGGCGGTCGGGCGCGTCGGCCTGGGTCGTGCCCGAGCCGTCGTCGTAGCCGAGCCGGTCGGCGACCTGGGACAGCAGCCCGGAGGAGCTGACGACGGCGCCGACCGCGAGCGCGGTGGACGTGGTCAGCATCCCGGTGCGCAGCGGGTGCTGCTTGCGCCGACCGCGGTGACCGCGCGGTGCGGCGGGCGGCTGCGGCGCGGCAGGCTGCGCGTGGCGGCTGTGTCGGCCCACGATTGCGCTCCTCATGCTCCACGGTGCCTCACCCGTTCGGGTGAAGTCCTGCTGCGGGGCGACTGTAGCGAATCGCGCCCGCCCGTGCCGTGATGCGGTCGCAACCGGGGCCCTGAGGACCGGATAACGTGCGGGCATGAGCGAAAATGTCCGGCTCACCGCCTGGGTGCGCGGCCGGGTCCAGGGTGTCGGCTTCCGCTGGTGGACCCGTGCGACCGCGCTGGAGATCGGCGGCCTGTCCGGTTACGCGAGCAATCTCGCCGACGGGCGGGTCCAGGTCGTCGCCGAGGGGGCCCGTGACCGGTGCCAACGTCTGCTCGACTGGCTGGGGGAGGGCGACACGCCCGGAAGGGTCGACGGGGTGACCGAGATCTGGTCGCAGCCGCGCGGCGGTTACGCCGGCTTCGAGATCCGCTGACCGTTGCGGCCGGACCGCGGGGGGAGTACCCGGACGGCCGATGTTTTGCGAACTGATGAGGACGACCGGTTGCCATATCCCGGATGTCGTGTCAGGCTGCCCCCATCGAGAATGATCTCGACTCCAGGCGGGTGGCCCCCGGCGTGTCGACGCCGTGTTTTCTGAGGCGGATCCCGCGGCTGGGCTGTGATCGTGTTGACCGTCCCCTTATTTGGTGAGACGCTGGAAGCCCAGCGCAACGTGGCTCCATGGAATGCTCACGGCGAGCCACGACATACACCCTGCGCGTGGGCTTTACCCCCTCACCCACGACCCAAACCGCTCTCGGTCGGTCACTCAGCGTGGAGGACCACTCATCATGGCAAAAGCGCTTCTCGGTTACGTCGGCGGTCCCGACCCGCGACTCCTCGCCGAGATGCGAAGGCTGCAGCAGCGCGTTCAGGACCTGGAAGCCGAGCTGGTCAGGATGCAGGCCCGGAATGACGCTCTGACTGTCGCGTCGCACGAAGAGTCGCTGCTCAGCATCGACGTCGCTCACGGGGAGCCCGTCCTCGCCTGAGCCGGCGCCAGCCTTCGCCGCCGCCGTATCACGCATCGCGCAGCACACGCACTCAACAGCTGTACGGCATCAGCAGTTCTCGCACCATCGCGGCATCGCCAAGGGACGCTTCGGCGTCCCTTCGTCGTGGCACTCCCCCCTCCCGTCACCGGGTGGTCACCGGCTCTTACCGTCTGATGTGCCCTGCACATTCCCTGGTGAAACCGCAGGCGGCTAGTAGAGTCGGCGGGCGTGCATCTCAAGAGCCTCACGCTGCGCGGCTTCAAGTCCTTCGCCTCGGCGACGACGCTGCGCTTCGAACCCGGAATCACCTGTGTGGTCGGCCCCAACGGATCGGGCAAGTCCAATGTGGTCGACGCGCTGTCGTGGGTCATGGGCGAACAGGGTGCCAAGTCGCTGCGCGGCGGCAAGATGGAGGACGTCATCTTCGCCGGCACCACCGGGCGCCCGCCGCTCGGCCGTGCCGAGGTGTCGCTGACCATCGACAACACCGACGGTGTGCTCCCCATCGAGTACGCCGAGGTCACGATCACCCGGATCATGTTCCGCAACGGCGGCAGCGAGTACCAGATCAACGGGGACACCTGCCGGCTGCTGGACATCCAGGAGTTGCTGTCGGACTCCGGCATCGGCCGCGAGATGCACGTCATCGTCGGCCAGGGCCAGCTGGACTCCGTGCTGCACGCCGACCCGATGGGCCGCCGGGCCTTCATCGAGGAGGCCGCCGGAGTCCTGAAGCACCGCAAGCGCAAGGAGAAGGCGCTCCGCAAGCTGGACGCCATGCAGGCGAACCTCGCCCGCGTCACCGACCTCACCGGCGAGCTGCGCCGCCAGCTCAAGCCGCTCGGCCGGCAGGCCCAGGTCGCCCGCCGGGCCGCCGTCATCCAGGCCGACCTGCGCGACGCCCGGCTGCGCCTGCTCGCCGACGACCTGGTCACCCTGCGCGAGGCACTGCGCGCCGAGGTCGCCGACGAGGCCGCCCTCAAGGAGCGCCGGGACACCGTCGAGGCCGAACTCGCCGCCGCCACCCGGCGCGAGGCCCGGCTGGAGGAGCAGGTGCGCGCCCTCACCCCGCGGGTCAACGAGGCGCAGGCCACCTGGTACGAGCTGTCCCAGCTCACCGAACGGGTCCGCGGCACGGTGGGCCTGGCCGAGCAGCGCCACCGGCACGCCACCTCCCAGCCCGCCGAGGAGCGGCGCGGCCGCGACCCGGAGGACATGGAGCGCGAGGCCGCCCGTATCCGTGAGCAAGAGGCCGAGCTGACCGAGGCGCTGGACGCCGCCCAGCGCGCCCTCGACGACACCGTCGGCCACCGCGCCGAGCTGGAGCGGCGGCTCGCCGAGGAGGAGTCACGGCTGCGCACCGCCGCCAAGGCCATCGCCGACCGGCGTGAGGGCCTGGCCCGGCTCGGCGGCCAGGTCAACGCCGCCCGCTCGCGGACCCTCTCGGCCGAGGCGGAGATAGAGCGGCTGACGGCGGCCCAGGAGGAGGCCCGCGAGCGCGCGGAGTCCGCGCAGGCCGAGTACGAGGAGCTGGCCGCGCAGGTCGAGGGCCTGGAGGCGGACGACACCGAACTGGAGGAGCGCTTCGAGGCCGCCCGCGCCGAGCAGGCCGCCGCCGACGAGGACTTCACCGCCGCCCGCGAGGCCGCCACCGCCGCCGAGCGCCGCCGCGCCGCGGTCGCCGCCCGGCGTGAGGCGCTGGAGCCCGCGCTGCGCCGCAAGGACGGCAGCGGCGCGCTGCTCGGCGGCGCGCTCGCCGGGGTGCTGGGCCCGGCCGCCACGCTGCTGCGGGTCGCCCCGGGCTACGAGGTCCCGGTCGCCGCCGCGCTCGGTGCCGCTGCCGACGCGGTCGCGGTCACCTCGGTCGGCTCGGCCGCGGAGGCGCTGCGGCTGCTGCGCAAGGAGGACGCCGGGCGGGCCGCGCTGCTGCTCGCGGGCGCCCCGGAGCCCGCGCCGCGCCCCTCCGCCGGGCTCCCGGCCGGGGCGCGTCCGGCCGCTGAGCTGGTGACCGCGGGCGAGGAGGTGGCCGCCGCGGTGCATGTCCTGCTGCGCGACGTGGTGGTCGTCGGCTCGCTGGAGGACGCCGAGGCCGTGGTCACCGCCCGCCCGGAGCTGACCGCGGTCACCGCCGAGGGCGACCTGCTGGCCGCGCACACCGCGGTCGGCGGCAGCGCCAAGGCCCCCAGCCTGCTGGAGGTGCAGGCCCAGGTGGACGAGGCGGCCGAGGAGCTGGAGCGGCTCGCCAAGGAGTGCGCCGAGCTGGCCGAGCGTCAGGCCGGGGCCAAGGACCGGCGCGCGGTCGCGGCCCGCGCCGTGGACGAGCTGGGCCGCCGGCGCCGGGAGGCGGAGAAGGCGAAGTCCTCCGTGGCCCAGCAGCTGGGCCGGCTCGGCGGGCAGGCCAGGGCGGCGGCGGGGGAGGCCGACCGGGCCGCCGTCGCGGTCGGCCGCAGCCGGGAGTCGCTCGCGGTGGCCCGCGAGGAGTTCGAGGAGCTGTCCTACCGGCTCGGCGAGGCGCAGCAGGAGCCCGGCGAGGAGGAGCCGGACACCTCGGCCCGCGACCGGCTCGCCGCCGACGGTGCCAACGCCCGGCAGACCGAGATGGAGGCCCGGCTTCAGCTGCGCACCCACGAGGAGCGGGTCAAGGGCCTGTCCGGCCGGGCCGACGGCCTGGACCGCGCCGCCCGCGCCGAACGCGAGACCCGGGCCCGCGCCGAGCAGCGCCGCCGCCGGCTGGCCTACGAGGCGTCGGTGGCCGCGGCCGTACGGGACGGTGCGCGCGGCCTGCTGGAGTGCGTCCAGGTGTCGCTGGCCAGGGCCGAGGCCGAACGCGCCGCCGCCGAGCAGGCGCGGGCCGAGCGGGAGGCGGAGCTGGGGCAGGAGCGGCGCCGCGGACGCGAACTGAAGAGCGAGCTGGACAAGCTGACCGGCGACGTCCACAAGGGCGAGGTGCTGGGCGCCGAGAAGCGGCTGCGGATCGAGCAGCTGGAGGCCAAGGCGCTGGAGGAGCACGGCATGGAGCCGGCCGGGCTGGTCGCCGAGTACGGCCCGGACCAGCCCGTGCCGCCCTCGCCGCCCGCCGAGGGGGAGGTCCTGCCGGAGGATCCGGAGGACCCGCGCAACCTGCCCCGTCCGTATGTGCGCACCGAGCAGGAGAAGCGGCTGCGGATCGCCGAGAAGGCCTACGCCCAGCTGGGCAAGGTCAACCCGCTGGCGCTGGAGGAGTTCGCGGCGCTGGAGGAGCGGCACAAGTTCCTCACCGAGCAGCTGGAGGACCTCCGCAAGACCCGGGCCGACCTGCTCCAGGTGGTCAAGGACGTCGACGAGCGGGTCGAGCAGGTCTTCACCGCAGCCTTTCACGACACCGCGCGGGAGTTCGAGGGCGTCTTCTCCCGGCTCTTCCCCGGCGGCGAGGGCCGGCTGCTGCTGACAGATCCGGACAATATGCTCACCACGGGCGTCGAGGTTGAGGCCAGGCCGCCCGGGAAGAAGGTCAAGCGGCTGTCGCTGCTGTCGGGAGGTGAGCGCTCACTGACCGCGGTGGCGATGCTGGTGTCGATCTTCAAGGCACGCCCCAGCCCGTTCTACGTGATGGACGAGGTCGAGGCGGCGCTGGACGACACCAACTTGCAGCGGCTGATCCGGATCATGCGGGAGCTCCAGGAAAGCTCCCAGCTCATCGTCATCACGCACCAGAAGCGGACGATGGAGGTCGCCGACGCGCTCTACGGCGTGTCGATGCAGGGCGACGGCGTGTCCAAGGTGATCAGCCAGCGGCTGCGAGACGGGCAGCGGAAAACCGCCTGACGGCCTACTCCGAGTGGTGGCCGCGGGGGGCTCCGCCAACACTTGAAGCTCCGGTCCCCGGTTTTGGGGGCCGGACGCCGAAGGCGAGGAGATCCTGTGACCACCAGCGCGGAGCGAGCCTCCGGAACGGGCGACAGCACGCCGCCGGAGCATCTGGGCCACGTCATCTTCATCACCGCCGCCGCGGCCATGGGCGGCTTTCTCTTCGGCTACGACAGCTCCGTCATCAACGGCGCCGTCGAGGCCATCCGCGACAAGTACGACATCGGCTCGGGCACGCTGGCGCAGGTCATCGCCATCGCTCTGATCGGCTGCGCCATCGGCGCCGCCACCGCGGGCCGGATCGCCGACCGGATCGGCCGGATCCGCTGCATGCAGATCGCCTCGGTCCTGTTCACCATCAGCGCCGTCGGCTCCGCGCTGCCCTTCGCCCTGTGGGACCTGGCCTTCTGGCGGATCATCGGCGGCTTCGCGATCGGTATGGCCTCGGTCATCGGCCCCGCCTACATCGCCGAGGTCTCGCCGCCCGCCATCCGCGGCCGGCTCGCGTCCTTCCAGCAGGCCGCGATCGTGCTCGGCATCGCGGTGTCGCAGCTGGTCAACTACGCCATCCTGCAGGGTGCGAACGGCGACCAGCGCGGCAAGATCGTCGGCCTGGAGGCCTGGCAGGTCATGCTCGGTGTGATGGTCATCCCGGCGGTGGTCTACGGGCTGCTGTCCTTCGCCATCCCCGAGTCGCCGCGCTACCTGCTCACCGTCGGCAAGGACGTCCAGGCGCGCAAGGTGCTCGCGGAGGTCGAGGGCGAGGAGACCGACCTGGACGCGCGCGTCGACGAGATCCGCACCGCGATGCGCCGCGAGCACAAGTCCTCCTTCTCCGACCTGCTCGGCTCGCGTTTCGGCTTCCTGCCGATCGTCTGGATCGGTATCGGCCTGTCGATGTTCCAGCAGCTGGTCGGCATCAACGTCGCCTTCTACTACTCCTCGACGCTGTGGCAGTCGGTCGGCATCAACCCCTCCGGCTCGTTCTTCTACTCCTTCACCACCTCGATCGTGAACATCATCGGTACGGCCATCGCCATGGTCTTCGTCGACCGCGTCGGCCGCCGCCCGCTCGCCCTCATCGGCTCCGCCGGCATGGCCGTGGCGCTGGCCCTGGAGGCGTGGGCGTTCTCCTACAAGCACGGCGACAAGCTCCCCACCGCCCAGGGCGCGGTCGCGCTGGCCTCCGCCCATGTCTTCGTGCTCTTCTTCGCCCTGTCCTGGGGCGTGGTGGTGTGGGTCTTCCTCGGCGAGATGTTCCCGAACAAGATCCGCGCCGCGGCCCTCGGCGTCGCGGCCTCCGCGCAGTGGATCGCCAACTGGGCGATCACCGCGAGCTTCCCGACGCTGGCGGACTGGAACCTGTCGGCGACCTACGTGATCTACACGTGCTTCGCGATTCTCTCCATCCCCTTCGTGGTCTTCTTCGTGAAGGAGACCAAGGGCAAATCGCTGGAGGAAATGGGCTGAGCCCGCCGACACCCGCGGCGGGCCGACGCGGGCACCACCACGGCATAACCCGACCGTGGATACTGGTCGGGTTATGGAAATCGTCATCCTTGTCGTAGTCATCGCCCTGGTCGTGATCCTCGGGGCCGGCGGGCTGGTGGTGGGCAGCCGCCGCAGGAAGCAGCAGCTGCCGCCCGGCAAGCCGCCGAGCACGCCGACGATCACCTCTCCGCCCGCGGAACCGCAGGTCGGGGAGGAGACCGCGCCGCCGCAGGAGGAATCCCGGCGGACCATCGAAGAGGTCCCGCTGCCCGGGGCCACCGTCGTGCCCGAGACCGTCGAGGAGATCGAGCTCGAACCGGCGCCGCCCCTGGAGACGCCCGAGCCGACCGCCGGGCGGCTGGTCCGGCTCCGGTCGCGCCTGTCCCGCTCGCAGAACACCCTGGGCAAGGGCCTGCTGACCCTGCTCTCCCGGGAGCGTCTCGACGACGACACCTGGGAGGAGATCGAGGACACCCTCATCACCGCGGACGTCGGCGTGGCCCCGACCCAGGAGCTGGTCGAGCGGCTGCGCACCCAGGTGCGGGTGCTCGGCACCAGGACGCCGGAGGAGCTGCGCGGCCTGCTGCGCACCGAGCTGCTCACGCTCGTCGACCCGACCCTGGACCGGGCGCTGCGGACCGAGAGCCACGAGGAGTCCCCGGCCGTCCTGATGGTCGTCGGCGTCAACGGCACCGGCAAGACCACCACCACCGGCAAGCTCGCCCGGGTGCTGGTCGCCGACGGCCGCAGCGTCGTGCTCGGCGCCGCCGACACCTTCCGCGCCGCGGCCGCCGACCAGCTCCAGACCTGGGGCGAGCGGGTCGGCGCCCGCACCGTACGCGGCCCCGAGGGCGGCGACCCGGCGTCGATCGCCTTCGACGCGGTCAAGGAGGGCATCGCCGAGGGCGCCGACACCGTCCTCATCGACACCGCGGGCCGGCTGCACACCAAGACCGGCCTGATGGACGAGCTGGGCAAGGTCAAGCGGGTCGTCGAGAAGCACGGCCCGGTCGACGAGGTGCTGCTGGTGCTGGACGCCACGACCGGTCAGAACGGCCTGGTGCAGGCCCGGGTCTTCGCCGAGGTCGTGGACATCACCGGCATCGTGCTGACCAAGCTGGACGGCACCGCCAAGGGCGGCATCGTGATCGCGGTCCAGCGCGAGCTGGGCGTGCCGGTCAAGCTCATCGGCCTGGGCGAGGGAGCCGACGACCTGGCGCCGTTCGAGCCCGAGGCCTTCGTGGACGCGCTCATCGGCGAGTAGCGAGCAGCGCCGGCCCGGACGTGTAAGGGGCACCCCGCCATGGCGGGGTGCCCCTTACCCATGTCCCCGGCCTCCGCGCGTCCGGGCCGGACCGCTCCGCTCAGGCCGGGGA
This sequence comes from Streptomyces sp. NPDC004031, assembly GCF_053604375.1. Lineage (NCBI taxonomy): Bacteria > Bacillati > Actinomycetota > Actinomycetes > Kitasatosporales > Streptomycetaceae > Streptomyces > Streptomyces sp. NPDC004031. The sequence goes on from NZ_JBSGHL010000018.1 coordinate 17,103, forward strand.
GCGGTCGCGGTGGCAGACGTACGCCAGCGTGCCCAGCAGCAGCCGTGCCTCGGGCGCGTGCGGCACGCCCTCCGGCGGCGGCTCGCGCAGCCAGCGCACCGGGCCCAGGCCGCCGAGGTCCGACGGGGGAGCGGTGACGTGCTCGCCGGGCCCCAGGCAGCGCAGGTCGAGGTCCGCGTCGTCCCAGCCCATCCGGTAGAGCAGGTGCGGGAGTTCGGCCGCCGCGCCCGGGGCGACGAAGAACTGCGCCCGCCCGGCCGGGGTCGCCAGCACCGGGCCCAGCCGCAGCCCCATCCGCTCCAGCCGCACCAGCGCCCGCCGCCCCGGTCCGGCGGCCACCTCGATCACGTCGAAGGACCGCCCGGTCGGCAGCAGCACCGCCGCGCCCGGCACCCGCGCCCACGCCTCCGCGGCGCACGCGGCCGGCGCCCCGGCCGGGATCTCGTCGGCGAAAGGCAGCGGATGCGCGCCCGGGGCGGGGCAGGAGGCGTCACCGCAGGAGCACGAGCCGCCGCCGCGGGCGACCCGGGCGCCGGGGACGACGGCCCATCCGCAGCGACCCGTGTAGTCACCAACTGTGGTGCAGACCCCAGCGTGCAACCGACGGCGTACGCCAGGGCGCACTGGGGGGCGCGGCCGGGGAAGGTCCCGGACGCCGGTCCGCTGCTGCCGCGACTCGCGCGACTCCCGCATCCCGCTGATCGTGAACACCATGCACCTCCAACGGATCGCCGCCGCCGATGGTTACGCGTCCGCCCGCCCGTCACGGGACGCGCTGACCAGCGCTGTGTCAAGTGAATCGCCTGATGCGGCCGGGGAGTTCATTCGTTGGGGTGGCGAAAGGTGGCGTTTCGCCACGGGGGCTGCCGGGGTGCGTGATCGTAGGACTACTTTCGGTGGGTGGTCCCCGGCGGCTGGCCGCATGCGTCCGCGCGTGCCGCGCGCCTATGCCGCGGGCATTTCCGGGCGGTTCGAGGCCGCGCTACCGGACCCCGGCACTTTCGGCAACCGGAGGACAGGACTCGGCGGACCCTGGTAATCACTGGGTGTCGGGGTCGGGCAAGACCAGGATGGGGGCTTGACCGTGGGCGGCGCAGCAGACAAGCAGCCCAACGCGCAGCTGAATTCATGGTTCGTACGCAGTGGCTGGTCCAAGGGCGAGCTGGCGCGTCAGGTGAACCGCAGAGCGCGCGAGCTGGGCGCGCACCACGTCAGTACGGACACCTCACGGGTGCGCCGCTGGCTCGACGGCGAGCAGCCGCGCGAGCCGATACCGCGCATCCTGTCGGAGCTGTTCTCCGAGCGCTTCGGGTGTGTGGTCCCGGTCGAGGACCTGGGCCTGCGTCCGGCGCACCAGCCGCCCGCGGGCGGCGACGTGGACCTGCCCTGGGCGGGCCCGCAGACCGTCGAGATGATCAGCGAGTTCTCCCGCAGCGACCTGATGCTGGGCCGCCGCGGCTTCCTCGGCGCCTCGCTCGCGCTGTCGGCGGGACCCGCGCTGATCGAGCCCATGCAGCGCTGGCTCGTGCCGACCTCGCCCGCCGGGTTCGGCGCGCCGGAGGCCCCGCCCAGGGCGTCCACGAGCAGGCCGTCGCGGCTGTCGGAGCAGGAGCTCCAGCTGCTGGAGTCGACGACCGTCATGTTCCGCGAGTGGGACAGCCAGTGCGGCGGCGGACTGCGCCGCAAGGCGGTCGTCGGCCAGCTGCACGAGGTCACCGACCTGCTCCAGGAGTCGCACCCGGAGGTGGTCGCCCGCCGGCTCTACCGGGTCACCGCCGACCTCGCCTCGCTGGCCGGCTGGATGAGCTACGACGTGGGCCTGCAGCCCACCGCGCAGAAGTACCTGGTGCTGGCACTGCACGCGGCCAAGGAGGCCGGCGACCGGCCGCTGGGGGCCTTCATCCTGTCCTCCATGAGCCGCCAGATGATCCATCTGGACCGCCCCGAGGACGCGCTGGAGCTGATCCACCTCGCGCAGTACGGCAGCCGCGACTCGGCGACCGCCACCACCCAGGCGATGCTCTACGCGCTGGAGGCGCGGGCCTACGCCAACATGGGCCAGGTCAGCAAGTGCCACCGGGCCGTACGCGCCGCCGAGGACACCTTCACCGAGGCCCGTCCCGGCGAGGACCCCAGCTGGATCAGCTTCTTCAACGAGGCCGAGCTGCACGCCGAGAACGCCCACTCCTACCGCGACCTGGCCTATGTCGCGGGCCGCAGCCCCGCGTACGCCTCGCTGGCGCACCCGGTGATGGAGAAGGCCGTGGCGGGCTTCCGGGACGACAACGTCCACCAGCGGGCGTACGCGCTCAACCTGGTCGGCCTGGCCAGCGTCCACCTGCTGCAGCGCCGGCCGGAGGAGGCGGCGCTGTGCACCGACCAGGCGATGAACGTCGCCAAGCGGCTGCGGTCGGAACGCGTCAACACGCGCATCCGCAAGACCACCCGTACCGCGGTGCGTGATTTCGGCGACCTCCCGGCGGTCGTCGAACTCGCCGACCGCCTCTCGGTGGAACTCCCCGAGGTCGCGGAAACCGCCTGACCGGCCTTCCGGCCGGCTCTTCCGCGGGCCGCACGCCTTCCCGGTGTGCGGCCCGCGGACGTGTTCCGGTGATCTCCCGATCCTCCGCGTTCCCACCCGTATACACAATTCACCGAACCGGGGGACGGTTCACCCCGGCGTAACACACCCGACTTCTTCGTCACCGCGGCGAAACACCGTACGGCATCGGCGGAAACCCGGCTCAGCCAATCTCATGGCGAAAACCGGCCCACCCTGCACAGCCCGTTCGGGCCGTTCGGACGACGAGGAGACGCCGATGGCACCAGCCATCACGACGCTGGCCGCGGATGCGCCCACGCTCGACACCGGAAGTACGGCGTTCATGCTGCTCAGTGCGGCCCTGGTGATGGTGATGACCCCCGGTCTCGCCTTCTTCTACGGCGGCATGGTGAGGGTGAAGAGCGCCCTGAACATGCTGATGATGAGCTTCATCAGCCTCGGCATCATCACCATCCTGTGGACGCTGTACGGATTCAGTCTGGCCTTCGACTCGGGCAACGGATTCCTCGGCGGCGGCAACTGGCTCGGCATGCGCAACATAGGCATCGCCGAGCTGTGGCCCAACTACGGCATTCCGGTCTACGTATTCGCCGTCTTCCAGCTGATGTTCGCGATCATCACCCCGGCCCTGATCAGCGGCGCCCTCGCCGACCGGGTCAAATTCACCGCGTGGGCGATCTTCATCACGCTGTGGGCGACGGTCGTCTACTTCCCCGTGGCGCACTGGGTGTGGGGCGGTGACGGCTGGCTGTACAAGAAGGGCGTCATCGACTTCGCCGGTGGTACCGCGGTCCACATCAACGCCGGTGCGGCGGCCCTCGGCGTCATCCTGGTGATCGGCAAGCGGCACGGCTTCAAGCGCGACCCGATGCGCCCGCACAACCTGCCGCTGGTCATGCTCGGCGCCGGTCTGCTGTGGTTCGGCTGGTTCGGCTTCAACGCCGGCTCGTGGCTCGGCTCGGACGGCGTGGCCGCCGTCGCCTTCACCAACACGCAGGTCGCCACGGCCGCCGCGATGATCGGCTGGCTGATCTACGAGCGGCTGCGGCACGGCTCGTTCACAACCCTGGGCGCGGCCTCCGGCGCCGTCTCCGGCCTGGTCGCCGTCACCCCCGCGTGCGGCTCGATCTCGCCGCTCGGCGCCATCGCGCTCGGCCTGGTCACCGGCGCCATCTGCGCGGCCGCCGTCGGCCTGAAGTACCGCTTCGGCTACGACGACTCGCTCGACGTCGTCGGCGTCCACATGGTCGGCGGCATCGTCGGCTCGCTGTCCATCGGCCTGCTGGCCACCGGCGGTGTCGGCCAGACCGCCAAGGGCGTCTTCTACGGCGGCGGCTGGCACCAGATGGGCCTGCAGCTCACCGGTGTCGGCGCGGTGCTCGGCTACTCGCTGGTGTGCTCGGCGATCCTCGCCAAGCTCGTCGACATGGTGATGGGCTTCCGGGTCACCGAGGACGAGGAGATCGCCGGTGTCGACCAGGTCCTGCACGCCGAGACCGCCTACGACTTCACCGGCGTCGTCGGCGCCGCCCGTACCGCTCTGACCGGCTCGGACAGCGACGCCGGTGCTCCTGTGAAGAAGGTGGACGCGTGAAGCTCATCACCGCCGTCGTCAAGCCGCACCGGCTGGACGAGATCAAGGAAGCCCTCCAGGCCTTCGGCGTCCAGGGCCTGACCGTCACCGAGGCGAGCGGCTACGGGCGGCAGCGCGGCCACACCGAGGTCTACCGGGGCGCGGAGTACACCGTCGACCTGGTGCCGAAGATCCGCATAGAGGTCCTGGTGGAGGACGCCGACGCCGACCAGCTCATCGAGGTCGTGGTGAAAGCCGCCAGAACAGGCAAAATCGGAGACGGCAAGGTGTGGTGCCTCCCGGTCGACACGGCCGTGCGGGTACGCACCGGCGAGCGCGGCCCCGACGCGCTCTGACCCCCGAACCAGCGCTGGAGAACGAGTGACCGACAGCGTCGAAGCGCAGGACGACAGTTACGCGGCGGCCCGGCTGCGCCTCCTCACCCAGGAGGCGCGGTCCGGGCCGCCGCGCCGCGCCGAGCTCGCGGCCCTCACCGACCGCTGGCTCGCCGGGCTCGCCGGCGCCGCCGCCGAGGCCTCCGGCGCCACCGGCTGGGCACTGCTCGCCGTCGGCGGCTACGGCCGCGGCGAGCTGTCCCCGCGCAGCGACCTGGACCTGGTGCTGCTGCACGACTCCGAACGCTCGGTCGGCGCCTTCGCCGACCGGCTCTGGTACCCGGTGTGGGACCTCGGCCTCGCGCTGGACCACTCCGTGCGCACCCCCGACGAGGCCCGCAAGGCCGCCGCCGACGACCTCAAGGTGCAGCTCGGCCTGCTCGACGCCCGCCACCTGGCCGGCGACCCCGCGCTCGGCTCCGCGCTGCGCAGCACCGTGCTCGCCGACTGGCGCAACCAGGCCCCCAAGCGGCTGCCCGCGCTGCGCGAGCTGTGCCAGGAGCGGGCCGAGCGCCAGGGCGAGCTGTCCTACCTGCTGGAACCCGACCTCAAGGAGGCCCGCGGCGGCCTACGGGACGCCACCGCGCTGCGTGCCGTCGCCGCCTCCTGGCTCGCCGACGCTCCCCGCGACGGCCTGGAGCAGGCCCGTACCCGGCTGCTCGACACCCGTGACGCCCTGCACCTCGTCACCGGCCGCGCCACCGACCGGCTCGCCCTCCAGGAGCAGGACCAGGTCGCCGCCGCCCTCGGGCTGCTGGACGCCGACGCGCTGCTGCGCCAGGTCTACGAGGCCGCCCGGCGCATCTCCTACGCCTCCGACGTCACCTGGCGCGAGGTCGCCCGGGTGCTCAAGGCCCGCGAGTCCCGGCCCCGCCGCAGACTGCTCGGCCGCAACCGGACCACCCCCGCCGCGGGCGTGCCCGAGCGTGTGCCGCTCGCCGAGGGCGTCGTGGAGCAGGAGGGCGAGGCGGTGCTCGCGCTCGCCGCCAAGCCCGACCGCGACCCCGTGCTGCCGCTGCGCGCCGCCGCGGCCGCCGCCCAGGCGGGCCTGCCGCTGTCGCCGCACGCGGTACGGCGGCTCGCCGCCGCCGCGCGGCCGCTGCCCGTGCCGTGGCCCGCGGAGGCCCGTGAGCAGCTGCTGACGCTGCTGGGGGCCGGGGAGTCCACCGTGCAGGTGTGGGAGGCGCTGGAGGCCGAAGGCCTGGTCACCCGGCTGCTGCCGGACTGGGAGCGGGTGCACTGCCGCCCGCAGCGCAACGCCGTGCACCGCTTCACCGTCGACCGGCACCTGGTCGAGACCGCGGTGCAGGCCGCCCGGCTCACCCGCCGGGTCGGCCGCCCGGACCTGCTGCTGACCGCGGCGCTGCTGCACGACATCGGCAAGGGCTGGCCCGGCGACCACAGCGAGGCGGGCGAGGTCATCGCCCGCGACGTCGCCACCCGTATCGGCTTCCCCGCCGCCGACGCCGAGACGCTCGCCCTGCTGGTCCGCCACCACCTGCTGCTCATCGACACCGCGACCCGCCGCGACCTGGACGACCCGGAGACCGTCCGCGCGGTCGCCGAGACCGTCCGCGACACCTCCACCCTGGAACTGCTCGCCGCGCTCACCGAGGCCGACGCGCTCGCCACCGGGCCCGCCGCCTGGAGCACCTGGCGGGCCTCGCTGCTCGCCGAACTGGTCGACCGGGTCGCGGGCGCGCTGGACACCGGGGCGCTCCCGGAGGCCGCCGAGCGCGAGAGCACCGCCGAGGAGGAACGGCTCGCCGTCGAGGCCGCGCGCACCGGGGGCCCGGTGCTGGCGCTGCGCGCGCACGCCGAGCCCGACGCGGAGGGCGAGGCGCCGCACGAGGCGCTGGGCGTGGAACTGCTGCTGGCCGTACCCGACCGGCCCGCGCTGCTGGCCCTGGCCGCCGGTGTGCTGGCGCTGCACCGGCTGGGCGTGCGGGCGGCGGACCTGCGGGCCGTCGATCCGGTGGGGGCGGGCCAGATCGCCCTGCTGACCTGGCGCGTCTCGGCGGAGTACGGCGCCCTGCCGGAGGCCGCCCGGCTGCGCGCGGACCTGGCCCGCGCGTTCGAGGGCACCCTCGACATCGAGGCCCGGCTCGCCGAGCGGGAGGCCGCCTACCCGCGGCGGCGCGGCATCACCCCGCCGCCGCCCCGGGTCACGGTGGCGCCCGGCGACACCTCGCAGACCGCCACCGTGATCGAGGTCCGCGCCCACGACGCCCCGGGCCTGCTGCACCGCATCGGCCTCGCCCTGGCCGCGACCGGCGTCACCGTGCGCTCGGCGCGGATCTCCACACTGGGTGCGAACGCGGTGGACGCCTTCTACGTCGTCGGCAAGGACGGCAAGGCGCTGCCCCCGCACCGGGCGGCCGAGACCGCCCGGCAGCTGGAGGCGGCGCTGCGCTGAGCAGCCGCCGCGCGAGCCCTCGCCCGTCCCAATCCGGCGGGCGAGGGCTCGATGCCGTCCGGGCCGGATACCCTGGAAGGCGATCGTCTCCCGCCCCCTGACCCGAGGATCTGCAGCCACCGTGTTCGATACGCTCTCCGACCGCCTCGCAGCGACGTTCAAGAACCTCCGGGGCAAGGGCCGGCTGTCCGAGGCGGACATCGACGCCACGATGCGCGAGATCCGTATCGCGCTGCTGGAAGCCGACGTCGCCCTGCCCGTGGTGCGCGCCTTCGTCGCGAACGTCAAGCAGCGCGCCCTCGGCGCCGAGGTGTCGCAGGCGCTCAATCCGGCGCAACAGGTCATCAAGGTCGTCAACGAGGAACTCGTCGGCATCCTTGGCGGCGAGACCCGGCGGCTGCGCTTCGCCAAGCAGCCCCCGACGGTGATCATGCTCGCGGGCCTCCAGGGCGCGGGCAAGACGACCCTGGCGGGCAAGCTCGGCCGCTGGCTCAAGGGCCAGGGCCACACCCCGCTGCTGGTCGCGTGCGACCTCCAGCGGCCCAACGCGGTGAACCAGCTCAGCGTCGTCGCCGAGCGCGCGGGCGTCGCGGTCTACGCGCCCGAGCCGGGCAACGGCGTCGGCGACCCGGTCAAGGTCGCGCAGGACTCCCTCGCGTACGCGAAGACGCAGCAGTACGACATCGTGATCGTCGACACCGCCGGCCGTCTCGGCGTCGACCAGGAGCTGATGCAGCAGGCCGCGGACATCCGCGACGCGGTCCGCCCGGACGAGATCCTCTTCGTCGTCGATGCGATGATCGGCCAGGACGCGGTCAACACCGCGGAGGCCTTCCGCGACGGTGTCGGCTTCGACGGCGTGGTGCTGTCCAAGCTCGACGGCGACGCGCGCGGCGGCGCGGCCCTGTCGATCGTGCACGTCACCGGCAAGCAGATCATGTTCGCGTCGAACGGCGAGAAGCTGGACGACTTCGACGCGTTCCACCCGGACCGGATGGCGTCCCGGATCCTGGGCATGGGCGACGTGCTGTCGCTGATCGAGAAGGCCGAGCAGACCTTCAGCCAGGCCGAGGCCGAGAAGATGGCGGCCAAGCTGGCGAAGGGCCCCAAGGAGTTCACGCTCGACGACTTCCTGGCCCAGATGGAGCAGGTCCGCAAGATGGGCTCGATCTCCAAGCTGCTCGGCATGCTGCCGGGCATGGGCCAGATCAAGGACCAGATCAACAACCTCGACGAGAAGGACGTGGACCGCACCGCCGCGATCATCAAGTCGATGACGCCGGGCGAGCGCGCCGACCCGCACATCATCAACGGCTCGCGCCGGGCCCGTATCGCCAAGGGTTCGGGTGTCGAGGTCAGCGCTGTCAAGAGCCTGGTCGAGCGGTTCTTCGAGGCCCGCAAGATGATGTCGCGGATGGCGCAGGGCGGCGGCATGCCGGGCATGCCCGGGATCCCCGGCATGGGCGGCGGCCCCGGGCGGCAGAAGAAGCAGCAGAAGCAGGCCAAGGGCCGCCGGCAGTCCGGCAACCCGATGAAGCGCAAGGCCGAGGAGGCCGCCGCGGCCGCCCGCCGCGAGGAGCAGCAGAGCCAGGGCGCGGGCCAGGGCGACAGCCCGTTCGGCCTGCCGGGCGGCGGCCAGGACTTCGAACTGCCCGACGAGTTCAAGAAGTTCATGGGCTGAGCCCGGCAGCGGGGCGGGGCCGGGGATGATGGACGCATGCGCGTATCGATCAGAGAGCCCAGGCCCAGTGACGTCGAGGCCCACCGAGCGGCGGTGCTGCGCTCGGTGGAGCACCTCAGCCCGTGGAATCCGGTGGAGCCGGACAGCCTGCCGGACCTGCTGCGGCGGCAGGGCCCCGGGCTGCGCACGTTCCTGATCCTCGACGACGAGGACGGCGGCATCGTCGGCAAGTGCAACGTCGCCAACATCGTGCTGGCGCGCTTCCGCAACGGCGCCCTCGGCTACGACAGCTATGTGCCGTACAACGGCACCGGACGGATGACCGAGGGCCTGCTCCAGGTCGTCGACCGCTGCTTCACCGCGGAGGCGCAGGGCGGCCTCGGGCTGCACCGGCTGGAGATCAGCGCCCAGCCGGACAACGTCCGCTCCGTCGCCATGGCCAAGCGGCTCGGCTTCCGGCACGAGGGCTTCTCGCCGCGGATGCTCTACATCAACGACGCCTGGCGCGACCACGAGCGCTTCGCCCTGACCGCCGAGGAGTGGCCGGGGCTGTAACCGCCCCGGGCCGCCCGCCTGCGCCGCTGCGCCCGGCCGCGGGCCTCAGCCGAGCAGGGATGCGAGCCCGCCCTCGCGGCGGGCCAGCGCCTCCAGCTCGTCCAGCGCGCGGGCGGCCCGCCCCGCCGCGTCCGGGTCCCGGGCGGCCAGGCCGCTCGCGGCGAACTCGTCCTCGTCCAGCCGCAGTACGGTGCCGCCGTCGGCCGACACCCACAGGTCGAGGTCCAGATCCTCCGACGTCAGCTCGCCGCCCGCGACGGCCACCGGGCGGGTGATGTCGCAGTACCAGCCCTTGAGCCCGCCCTGCGGGCCGCGCACCTCCTTGACGGCGAACCAGCGGTCGCGCCAGTAGTGCTCGGTGAAGACGTCGCCGGGCGCGAAGGTCACGAAGCCGAAGTCGCGGACGTGCGGCAGCGACCAGGGCGCGGTGACGGTCACCCGCACACCGTCGTCGGCGGTGACGGTCGCGGGATAGCGGACCTTCTCCCGCCTGGCCTTGACCAGCCGGACGGTGACGGGGGCGCCGGGCAGCAGCGGCGCGGGGGAGTCGGGCACGGTGGCGGACATGCCCTCACCCTCCCGGACACCGCGCCCGGCGGCCACCGAATTCCCGGCGGTCAGGTCCGGGCCACCAGGTAGCGGAAGACGTTGTCCATCCGGACCGAGCCGTCCGGGCGCCGGTACGGGTGCAGCGCCTCGGCCAGCTCCTTCTCCACCTGCTGCGGGTCGGTCGCGGCCACCGCCGCGTCGAACAGCCCCGTCGAGAGCAGCCCGCGCACCGCCGCGTTCCGGTCCGGGTAGCCGAACGGGCAGGCCACCCGTCCCGAGCCGTCCGGGCGCAGCCCCGCCTCGGCGGCCAGCTCCTCCAGGTCGTCCCGCCCGCTGAGCCGCGGCTCCGGGCCGGTACCGGACCCGCCGCCCCGTTCGGCGAGCCGGGTCGCGACCCGCAGCACCGCCGCGGCCGCGCACCGCTCGGGCGGCCCCCACCCGGCCAGCACCACGGCGCCGCCCCTGCGCGCGGTGGCGGCGACGGCGGCCAGCGCGGGGCGTAACGCCGCGGCGGGCACCGCAGGGTCGAGGGCGGTGACCACGCCGTAGCCACCGTCGCGCAGCCCGGCTGTGTCCGGCGCGCCGGGGTGCAGCCGGAACGGCCCGGCACCGTGCGACGGACGCGCAGTATGTGCCGGACCCGCAGTAGGTGTCGGCTCGGCAGTATGTGCCGCCCCGGCCGTCTGCCGCGCCTCCGCACCAGGTGCGTCCGTCCGCAGGGTGCCGAGCCGTTCGCGGGCCAGCCGCAGCCGGGCGGGGTCGGTGTCGTACCCGGTGACCGAGGCGCCGCGGGCCGCCGCGAGCAGCAGGGCGAGCCCCGAGCCGCAGTTGAGGGCCAGCAGCCGGGTGCCGGGGCCGACGCCGAGCCGCTCGTGCACGGCGTCGTAGAGCGGTACGAGCATGCGCTCCTGGATCTCGGCCCAGTCGCGTGCCCGGTCGGTGTGCGCCTTCGCAGGCCTGGATCCGCGATAGAGGGTAGGTGCCATCGAAGCCCCAATCAGCCGCGTTCCGCCGTGAGCCCCCGTGGGAATGTGTGCCGCACGCTTCCCCGACAGCCAGACAACTGCTGTTTGCGGGCGCCGTCCAGGGGCGTGCGGAGGCGTTTTCGACCCGTTCCACGCCCGGCCCCGCGCCCGTAACCGATTCGGAGTCCGGCGGCCTCGCCCCGTACCATCGCCTCCATGGCAAAGGCTCCCGTTCTCACCCCCCAGGCGGACGACTTCCCGCGCTGGTACCAGGACCTGATCAACAAGGCAGAGCTGGCCGACAACGGCCCGGTCCGCGGCACCATGGTCATTCGACCGTACGGCTACGGCCTGTGGGAGCGGATGCAGCAGGACATGGACGCGCGCATCAAGCAGGCCGGCGCGCAGAACGCGTACTTCCCGGTCTTCATCCCGCAGTCCTACCTGGCCCGCGAGGCCGAGCACGTCGAGGGCTTCGCGCCGGAGCTGGCCGTCGTCACGCACGGCGGCGGCAAGGACCTGGAGGAGCCGGTCGTGGTGCGCCCCACGTCCGAGACGATCATCAACGAGTACTTCTCCAAGTGGGTGCAGAGCTACCGCGACCTGCCGCTGCTGATCAACCAGTGGGCGAACGTGGTGCGGTGGGAGATGCGGCCGCGGCTCTTCCTGCGCACGAGCGAGTTCCTCTGGCAGGAGGGCCACACCGCCCACGCCACCTACGAGGACGCGCGGGACTACGCAGCGCGCATCCACCGCGAGGTCTACGCGGACTTCATGACCAACGTGCTGGCGATGGACGTCGTCCTGGGCCGCAAGACGGCCAAGGAGCGTTTCGCGGGCGCCATCAACACCCTCACGCTCGAAGGCATGATGGGCGACGGCAAGGCCCTCCAGATGGGCACCAGCCACGAGCTGGGCCAGAACTTCGCGAAGGCCTTCCACACCCAGTACCTGTCCGCGGACGGCGAGCAGGAGCACGTCTGGCAGACCTCGTGGGGCAGCAGCACCCGCATGGTCGGCGGGCTCATCATGATGCACGGCGACGACAACGGCCTGCGGGTGCCGCCGCGGCTGGCGCCGGTCCAGGTCGTGGTCCTGGCGATCAAGGGCGACGACGCGGTCGTGGCGAAGGTGCGCGAGGTCGGCGACAAGCTGACGGCCGCCGGGCTGCGGGTCGTCGTCGACGACCGCACCGACACCCCGTTCGGCCGCCGCGCGGTCGACTGGGAGCTCAAGGGCGTCCCGGCCCGGGTCGAGATCGGCCCGCGCGACCTGGAGGCCGGCACCGCGATGCTCGCCCGCCGCATCCCCGGCGGCAAGGAGCCGGTCGCGCTGGACGCGCTCGCCGCGCTGCTGCCCGGACTGCTGGAGGAGGACCAGGCGCAGCTGCTGCGCGAGTCCCGCGAGCGCCGGGAATCCCGCACTGTGGACGTCACCGGCATCGACGAGGCGGCCGAGGCCGCGGCCACCGGCTGGGCCCGGATCCCGTGGGCCGACCTCGGTCCCGAGGGCGAGGCCAAGCTCGCCGAGCAGGGCGTTTCGGTGCGCTGCCTGGTCGCTGCGGACGGCGGGGTGCCGGACGCGGACGACACTCCGGGGGCGCTCGCGGTCGTGGCGCGGGCCTACTAGCGTCCGCTGACCGAAAACGCACGTACGTAATACGTGGTTCGTCCGTCCGTGGGGCGGGTGCGCGGGTTCCTCACCGTCCGCCGCACCCGCCCCTCGTCATGCCCATCCCATGCGCATCATCCGTCATCATCCGCACATCAACCGGAACTGACCGATCAGTGCAAATTAATTGGGCTGGCCCGGAATAGGAACACCGGGAGCACCCGGCTCGTTGTCACGGCGTGAGCACGACACCACCTGTCCTTGCCGCCGAGCTGGCAGTCGCCTGGGCCGACATTCAACGGCACCACCCCGAGCTGCCCGATCTGGCCGCCCCCGAATCCCTGATCGGAGAGTCGTCGTCCGCGTGCGGAACCGAACTCTCCTTCGAGAGGCTGCTGCACGAGGCCGTGCACGGCATCGCCGCCGCCCGCGGCATCCGTGACACCTCCCGCGCGGGCCGCTACCACAACCGCCGGTTCCTGGCCATCGCCGACGAGATGGGCCTCGACCACGCCGACGAGCCGCACCCCAGCAGCGGCTTCTCCCTCGTGGTCATGCGCCCGGAGACCCGTAAGCGATATCGGCCGACCATCGAGCGGCTGCAGCGCGCCCTCAAGGCGCACACCGTGGCGACGACCGCGGACACCGCGCGCTCCTTCCGCGGCCCCGCCGCGCGGCACGGCTCGTCGGGCGGCGGCGTCCGGGTCAAGGCGGTCTGCGACTGCGGGCGCAACGTCCGGGTGGTGCCGTCCGTGCTGGCCCAGGCCCCCATCATGTGCGGTGCGTGCGGGCAGCCCTTCCGGATCCCCGAGGTCGTGGGCGCCGCCTGAGTGTGGCAGAATGGCCAGCTGAGAACTCGACAGCCGTGCAGGAACCCTCTCTCCTTCGGCTGACGCGTCCACCGGGCGCCCGACTCCCGCAACCCCACGTGGAAGCTCGTCGTGCCCAAACACGTCAAAAACCAGGAGAACCCACTCCCGTGGCAGTCAAGATCAAGCTGAAGCGTCTGGGCAAGATCCGTTCGCCTCACTACCGCATCGTCGTCGCCGACTCCCGTACCCGCCGTGACGGCCGGGCCATCGAGGAGATCGGTCTGTACCACCCGGTGCAGAACCCGTCGCGTATCGAGGTCGACTCGGACCGCGCGCAGTACTGGCTCTCCGTCGGCGCCCAGCCGACCGAGCCGGTGCTCGCCATTCTGAAGCTCACCGGCGACTGGCAGAAGTACAAGGGCCTGGAGGCCCCCGCGCCGCTGCTGGTCGCGGAGCCCAAGGCCGACAAGCGCGCCCTGTTCGAGGCCGCGGCCAAGGACACCGCCGACGAGCCCAAGGGCGAGGCGATCACGCCGAAGGCCAAGAAGGCCGACAAGAAGGCCGACGACACCGCCGAGGCCCCGGCCGCGGCTGAGTCCACCGAGGCCTGAGCGTGCTTGAGGAGGCTCTTGAGCACCTCGTGAAGGGCATCGTCGACAACCCCGACGATGTGCAGGTCGACATGCGCACCCTGCGCCGCGGCAACGTGCTGGAGGTCCGGGTGCACCCCGACGACCTCGGCAAGGTGATCGGCCGCAACGGCCGTACCGCCCGCGCGCTGCGCACGGTCGTGGGCGCGCTCGGTGGTCGCGGCATCCGCGTCGACCTGGTCGACGTCGACCAGGTGCGCTGACCGCCCGCCGTACCGCACGAAACACCGGCTCGGGCCGGGGGTGGCGCTGCCGCTCCCGGCCCGAGCCGTCTCACGTACCCGCCCGGCCACCGAAGGGGCGGGCACGGCCCCAGAGCCACGCACGAGAGGTGAAGCGCTCCATGCAGCTGGTAGTCGGCAGGATCGGCCGCGCCCACGGCATCAAGGGCGAGGTGAGCGTGGAGGTGCGCACCGACGAGCCCGAGCTGAGGCTCGCGCCCGGTGCCGTCCTCGCCACCGACCCGGCCGCCGCGGGTCCGCTGACCATCGCCACCGGGCGGGTGCACAGCGGGCGGCTGATGCTGCGCTTCGAGGGCGTCAGCGACCGCAACGGCGCCGAGGCGCTGCGCAACACCCTGCTGATCGCCGAGGTCGACCCGGAGGAGACGCCGGAGGATCCGGAGGAGTTCTACGACCACCAGCTGATCGACCTGGACGTCGTCACGACCGACGGCCGCGAGATCGGCCGGATCAGCGAGATCAGCCACCTGCCCTACCAGGACCTGCTGGTCGTGGCCCGGCCGGACGGCAGCGAGGTGCTGGTGCCCTTCGTCACCGAGATCGTGCCGGAGATCGACCTGGAGGAGCAGCGCGCGGTCATCGACCCACCGCCCGGCCTGCTCGACGACGAGCCGGGCTCAGGGGCCTCGGAGGACGCGGAGGACGAGGGCTGACATGCGGATCGACGTCGTCACGATCTTCCCCGAGTACCTGGAGCCGCTGAACGTCTCGCTGGTCGGCAAGGCCCGCGCCGCCGGGCGCCTCGACGTGCGCGTGCACGACCTGCGCGACTGGGCCCACGACCGGCACAACACCGTCGACGACACCCCGTACGGCGGCGGCCCCGGCATGGTCATGATGACCGGACCCTGGGGCGAGGCACTCGACTCCACCCTGGCCGCGGGGTACGAGGCGGGCGCCGGCGGTCCCGCCCTCGTCGTCCCCACCCCGAGCGGGCGCCCCTTCACCCAGCAGCTCGCCGGTGAACTCGCCGCCCGCCCCTGGCTGATCTTCGCGCCCGCCCGCTACGAGGGCATCGACACCCGCGTCACCGACGAGTACCGCACCCGGATGCCGGTCTACGAGGTCTCCATCGGCGACTACGTGCTGGCCGGCGGTGAGGCCGCGGTGCTGGTCGTGACCGAGGCGGTGGCCCGGCTGCTGCCCGGCGTCCTCGGCAACGCCCAGTCGCACCGGGACGACTCCTTCGCCCCCGGCGCCATGGCCGACCTGCTGGAGGGCCCCGTCTACACCAAGCCGCCGCAGTGGCGCGGACGCGGCATCCCCGATGTGCTGCTCAGCGGCCACCACGGCAGGATCGCCCGCTGGCGGCGGGACGAGGCGCTGCGCCGAACCGTCGCCCACCGCCCCGACCTGATCCGGCGCTGCGACCCGGCGGCCTTCGACAAGAAGGACCGCGAGATGCTCAGCATCCTGGGCTGGCAGCAGGGCCCGGACGGGCGATTTGGGCCGAGCCCGCACGTCATGGAAGAATGAGCGGCTGCTGCCGGTCCTGCGCGCGCCCCTGCCACAGGGGGAACGACGCCCGCCTCCACCGGCCGCGAACCATCTCATCCGACTTGATGTTCCGCCGATGACCTGTGGCATCGACGAGGAAGCAGACACCGACATGGCCAACCTGATCGCCGACGTCAACAGCGCCTCGCTGCGCACCGACGTCCCCGCCTTCCGCCCCGGCGACACCGTCAACGTCCACGTGCGCGTCATCGAGGGCAACCGCTCCCGTGTGCAGCAGTTCAAGGGCGTCGTCATCCGCCGCCAGGGCGCGGGCGTGAGCGAGACCTTCACCGTCCGCAAGGTCAGCTTCTCCGTCGGCGTCGAGCGCACCTTCCCCGTGCACACCCCGATCGTGGAGAAGATCGAGGTCGTGACCCGCGGTGACGTCCGCCGCGCCAAGCTCTACTACCTGCGTGAGCTGCGCGGCAAGGCCGCGAAGATCAAGGAGAAGCGCGAGAACTGAGCGCGCCGCGGGCCGTCCGCGGCGGCCGGATAGGCTCTGGCCCCGATGGACACCGATGTGACACCACCGGAACGCGACTGTTCCCCCGACGCCGACGAGGCGGAGACGGAGGAGCGGTCGCGTTCCGCTGTGTCCGGCGGCAGGTGGGCGCGCACGCTGCTTGCCCTGTGGGCGGAGTGGCGGCGTACGATCCTCCTCGCGGCAGCGGGCGTGTGCGCGATGCTGCTGGTCACCACCTTCGTGGTACGGCCCTACCAGGTGCCGAGCGGCTCGATGGAGGGCACCTTGCGGATCGGCGACCGGGTGCTGGTCGACAAGCTCGCGTACCGTTTCGGCGGCACACCGCGGAGGGGCGACGTGATCGTGTTCGACGGCGACGGCTCCTTCACCCAGCAGCCCGGCACGGACTACGTCAAGCGCGTGATCGGGGTCGGCGGCGACCGGGTCACCTGCTGCGACGCGCAGGGCCGGATCCTGGTCAACGGCCACCCGCTCGACGAGACCTACCTTTATCCCGGTAACACGCCCTCCCAGGTACGGTTCGACATCGTGGTGCCGGACGGAAAGCTGTGGGTGATGGGCGACCATCGCGACGACTCCCGAGACTCGCGGGACCACCTCGGCGACCCCGGCGGCGGCACCGTCCCTGTCGGCCGGGTGATCGGCCGCGCCGACTGGATCGCCTGGCCGGTCGGCCACTGGACCCGGCTGCGCCGCCCCGCGACGTTCTCCGACGTGCCCGCCCCGGCCGGCGCGCATGGGTAACCGCGGCAAGAGCCGCCGGACACTGTTCGGCGGCACGGTGGACACGGCCCCCGAGCCGGTCGAGGGCCCGGAGGGCGCCGACGGCGACGAGCCGCCCCGGCTGTCCGGCAGCACCCGCGTGGAGCGGCGGCGGCTGGCCCGCAAGGTGGCCCGCAGGCGGCGCAGCTCGCTGGTGCGCGAGGTGCCGCTGCTGGTCCTGGTGGCGCTGGTGATCGCGCTGGTGCTCAAGACCTTCCTGGTGCAGGCGTTCGTCATCCCGTCCGGTTCGATGGAGCAGACCATCAAGATCGGCGACCGGGTGCTGGTCGACAAGCTCACCCCGTGGTTCGGCGCCGAACCGCACCGCGGCGACGTCGTCGTCTTCAAGGACCCCGGCGGCTGGCTGAACGGCGAGCCGCAGCCCAAGTCCGACCCGGTGGTCGTCAAGCAGGTCAAGCAGGTGTTCACGTTCATCGGGCTGCTGCCGGCCAGCGGCGAGCAGGATCTGATCAAGCGGGTCATCGGCGTCGGCGGCGACACGGTGGAGTGCTGCGACCCGCAGGGGCGGCTGCTCGTCAACGGCACGCCCATCGACGAGCCCTATCTGTACCCGGGTAATCCACCCTCATTGATGAAATTCACCGACCACGTGCCCAAGGGGCGGCTGTGGGTCATGGGCGACCACCGCTCGGATTCCGCCGACTCCCGCTTCCACACCGACCAGCCCGGCGGCGGCACGATTCCGGAGAGTCTGGTGGTCGGACGGGCTTTCGTGATCGGCTGGCCGATCGGCCACTGGCAACGGCTCAAGGAGCCGGACACGTTCGCCGGCGTCGGGGACCCCGGTTCTACGACGACGGCGGACACAGCCGCGACCACTAATGTGGGCTCGGCCAAGAACGGTCCAAGAACGGACCAGCTCGCGACCCCCGCGGAACTGTCACTCGTTATGGGTGCGACAGTGCTGCGCCGGCGGCGCGGCGGGCGGCGTTCCAGAGTGAGGAGTGGATGTGGGGGACCTGGTGGTCGGCGCGCGATCTGGACCCGGCGAGCCCGAGAAACGGGACGCCGCGGTGCCCCCGGCCGACGCGTCGGCAGCGGATGCCGCGGTCCCTGGACGCTCCGCGGCCGGGCCGTCGTACGCCGACGGTTCCGGCACGCCCCCCTTCCCGGGGGCTGGAGTGCCGTACGCCGACGGATCCGGCGCGGCGTCCGCTCCGGCGGCGGGACCGGGCATGACGCCCGGCGCTGACCTGCCTGGCGGCGCGGGCGGCGCAGTACCCGGAGCCATGCCCGCGGGACCCGGCTACCCGGCCATGACCGGCGGCGAGCCGGTCGGCCCGGTGGGGCCCGCCGACCCGGACCCGGCGGACGGTGACGGCGGCGACGGCGGTGACGGCCGCAGCGGAGGCGACGGCGAGACCGGCGGGCACGGGCGCGGCGCACCGGCGCGGCCGCGGTCGTTCTGGAAGGAACTGCCGCTGCTCATCGGCATCGCGCTGGTGCTGGCGCTGCTGATCAAGACCTTCCTGGTGCAGGCCTTCTCCATTCCGTCCGACTCGATGAACAACACCCTGCTGCAGGGCGACCGGGTGCTCGTCGACAAGCTCACCCCGTGGTTCGGCTCCGAGCCGAGCCGCGGCCAGGTCGTCGTCTTCCACGACCCGGGCGGCTGGCTGCCGGAGAACCCCCAGCCCAGCAGCAACGTGGTGGTGCGCGGACTCCAGAAGGGTCTCAGCTTCATCGGCCTGATGCCCTCCGCCGACGAGAAGGACCTGATCAAGCGGGTGATCGGCGTCGGCGGCGACACCGTGTCCTGTAGCGGGACGGGCCCGGTGACGGTCAACGGCAAGGCGCTGAACGAGCCGTACGTCTTCCCGGGCAACACCCCGTGCAGCCCCGACAAGCCCTTCAAGGTGACGGTGCCCAAGAACCACATCTGGGTCATGGGCGACCACCGGCAGGACTCGCTGGACTCGCGCTTCCACATGGACCAGCCGAGCCACGGCTTCGTCGACGACAAGTACGTCGTCGGCCGCGCCATCGTTGTGGCATGGCCGGTCAACCGCTGGGACTGGCTGTCGATCCCGTCCACCTTCTCGCAGCCGGGCATCTCGGCGGCCGGTGCCGCCGCTCCCGCGGCGGCAGGCGTGGCGGGCGCGCTGCCCCTGGTGATGTGGCGCAGGCGCCGGCAGCTGCTCGCCGCGGGCGCGCCGGTGGCCGCCGACGGCGGTCCGGACGGTGCGGCGGGTGGCGACGGCGCCGCGGGTGCTGCGGACCGCACGCCGGAAGACAGCTGACCGGGGGACGTACCGCCGGGTAGGGTTCGGCTCCATGAGCAGCAGCAGCGGTGCGCTGGCCGGCACCACGCGAAGCGGAACCGCACGGCGGAGCACGTCCGGCGGCGGTGGCGGGATCGGGCACCGGGTGTCCGGCATCGTCATCGCCGTCGGCAGCGTGCTCTTCATCGGCTCGTGCGTGTGGGGCGCGCTCGTCTACCGCCCCTACACCGTGCCGACCTCCTCGATGGTCCCGACGGTCCAGCCGGGCGACAAGGTGGTGGCGCAGAAGATCTCCGGCTCGGATGTGCGCCGCGGTGACGTGGTCGTCTTCCAGGACAAGCTGTGGGGCAGCCAGCCGCTGGTCAAGCGGGTCGTCGGGGTCGGCGGCGACACCGTGCAGTGCTGCGACCCGCAGGGGCGACTGCTGGTGAACGGCACACCGGTCGACGAGACGTACCTCAACGGCGGCGCGCCCTCCGGCAAGGACGGCCAGGACCGCGCCTCCCTCGACTCCTTCCGTACCAAGGTGCCCGCCGGAATGCTCTTCCTGCTGGGCGACAACCGCGATGTCTCCGAGGACTCCCGGCTGCACCTGGCCGACGCCGAGGGCGGCGCGGTCCCGGCGAGCGACGTGAAGGCCCGGGTGGACGGGATCGCCTGGCCGTCGTCACGGATGGGCCTGCTGCACCGCACCTCGGCGTTCCACGCCGTCCCGGGCGGGTCTTCCCCCGGGCGGGGGCCACTGGGCATGCTGGTGGTCGCGGCGATCGTCGGGGTGGCGTTCATCCTGGGCGGCGCCGCCTACGACCCGCTGGCCAAGCTGCTGAGGCGCAGATGACCGTGACCGTGATCGCATCGGCGTCGGTGCCGGCGGCTGTGTCCGCTGGGGTGTCCGCGTCGGCGTCCGCTTCGGTTGTGCGGGAAAGTCCCGCGGTGTCGTGGGAGCGTGTGACGCACAATGGGGTGCACGTACGGCTGAAGGGGAACACACGATGAGCGCCGAGGACCTCGAAAAGTACGAGACCGAGATGGAGCTGAAGCTCTACAGGGAGTACCGCGACGTCGTCGGGCTGTTCAAGTACGTGATCGAGACCGAGCGACGCTTCTACCTCACCAACGACTACGAGATGCAGGTGCACTCGGTGCAGGGTGAGGTGTTCTTCGAGGTCTCGATGGCCGACGCGTGGGTCTGGGACATGTACCGCCCGGCCCGGTTCGTCAAGCAGGTGCGGGTCCTCACGTTCAAGGACGTGAACATCGAGGAGCTGAACAAGGCGGATCTGGACCTGCCCTCGGACGATTCGGGGTTCGGCGGCTGAGGTGGCCCGGAGCGGCCGTCGGGGGGCGTTCGCGGGAAGTTATCCACAGGGCGGGGATCAAGATCATCTTCGGGGGGCCACTCTCTGTCACAGTCGGTGACGGAGGTGGTACTCATGAACGCACGAGGTGCGCTGGGGCGCTACGGCGAGGACGTCGCGGTGCGGGCGTTGCAGGCCGCGGGCCTGCGGGTGATCGGGCGGAACTGGCGGCACGGCCGCAGCGGTGAGATCGACATCCTCGCGGCCGAGGGCGACGCCCTGGTGGTCTGCGAGGTCAAGACCCGGCGAGCCGGGCCCTTCCAGCACCCGCGGGAGGCCCTGTCGGCGGCCAAACTGACCCGGCTGCGGTCGCTGGCCGAGTGCTGGACCGCCGAGCACGGCGGGGCACCGCCGGGCGGGGTCCGGATCGACCTGGTGGGTGTGGTCCTCCCCGACCGCGGAGCACCCGAGGTCGACCATGTGCGGGGGGTGGCGTGATGGGCTTCGCCCGTACGTGTTCGGTCGCGCTGGTCGGTGTCGAGGGAGTGGTGGTCGAGGTCCAGGCCGATCTCGAACCGGGCGTCGCGGCCTTCACCCTGGTCGGCCTGCCTGACAAGAGCCTGGTCGAGAGCCGGGACCGGGTGCGCGCCGCGCTTGTGAACAGCGGTGAGATCTGGCCGCAGAAGAAGCTCACCGTGGGCCTGAGCCCCGCGTCGGTGCCCAAGGGCGGCTCCGGCTTCGACCTGGCGGTGGCCTGCGCGCTGCTCGCCGCCAACGAGCGGATCGCGCCGTCCGCCATCGCCGACCTGATGATGATCGGGGAGCTGGGGCTCGACGGCCGGGTGCGCCCGGTGCGGGGTGTACTGCCCGCCGTGCTCGCGGCGGCCGACGCGGGGTACCGGCAGGTGGTGGTGCCCGAGCGGACGGTGGCGGAGGCGTCGCTGGTGCCGGGGATCGCCGTGCTGGGGGTGCGCAGCCTGCGGCAGCTGGTGGCGGTCCTCAACGACGAGCCGGTCCCGGAGGAGGAGGACGGGACGCTGCCCGGCGAGGGCCGTCCCGACCCGATGCTCGCCGGGCTGACCGTGCCGGGCGCCGGGGTCGGCTCCGGGCTGGCCGTGAGCCTGGGCGGCTCCGACCACGCGGGGACCGGCGCGTCGGCGGGGCTGGACCTCGCCGACGTGGCGGGGCAGGGCGCCGCCCGGCTCGCCCTGGAGGTGGCCGCGGCGGGGGCTCACCACCTCTACCTGAAGGGGCCGCCCGGGGCGGGCAAGACCATGCTGGCCGAGCGGCTGCCGAGCATCCTGCCGCCGCTGACCCGGCAGGAGTCGCTGGAGGTCACGGCCGTCCACTCGGTGGCCGGCATCCTCCCCGCGGGGCGGCCGCTGGTGGACACCCCGCCGTTCTGCGCGCCGCACCACTCGGCGACGATGCCGTCCCTGGTCGGCGGGGGCAGCGGGCTGCCGCGGCCGGGAGCGGTCTCGCTGGCCCACCGAGGGGTGCTCTTTCTTGACGAAGCACCCGAATTCACCGTGAAGGCCCTCGAAGCGCTGCGGCAGCCGCTGGAGTCAGGCCATGTGGTGGTGGCCCGGTCGGCCGGGGTGATGCGGCTGCCGGCCCGCTTCACCCTGGTGCTCGCGGCGAATCCGTGCCCGTGCGGGCGGTATTCGATGTTGGGGGCCGGGTGCGAGTGCTCGCCCACCGCGGTGCGCCGCTACCAGGGCAGGCTCTCCGGCCCACTGCTGGACCGGGTGGATCTGCGGGTGGACGTCGAGGCGGTCGGCCGCTCCGACCTAATCGGGCGCGGGCCGGGGGAGAGCACCGCCGTGGTCGCCGCCCGGGTACGGGAGGCCAGGGCGCGGTCAGCCGTCCGCCTCGCCGGTACGCCCTGGCGGGCCAACGGTGACGTCCCCGGGCACGAGCTGCGCACCCGCTGGCCGGTCGCGCCCGGCGCACTGCACGCCGCCGAGCGCGACATGGAACGCGGTCTGCTCACCGCGCGGGGCCTGGACCGGGTGCTGCGGGTCGCGTGGACGCTGGCCGACCTGGCGGGCCACCCCCGCCCCGACGCCGAGGACGTCCGTACGGCCCTGCAACTGCGGACGGGCGTCAGCCACGGCCTGGCCCCCGCCGGGAGCTCCTGATGCCGCCGGTCCCGCCGCCCGGCCCGCCGGACGAGGCGGCGCTGCGTGCGGTGTACGAGGAGGGAACGGGGGACCGGGAGGCCCGGCAGGCACCGCGGACCGGGCTCGCGGTGGGGGCGAGGGCTGCTCCGGACGGCGGGGGCGCGCGGTACGGGCCGGCCGCCGTGGGTGGCATGGGCGAGCCGGACGCCATGGCCCTCGGGGCTCCCTCGGGAGGCGCGGACGGAGGGGGCGGGGCGGTCGGGGCCCGGTCGGTGGTCGCCGGGCTCGCTGTGGGAGCCGCGTGGGGGGAGCGGCTGGCTCGGGCCGCGCTGACCAGGATCGCCGACCCGGGGGACGAGGTGATGGGGCGGGCACTGCGGGACCGCGGGGCCGAGGCCGCGCTGTGCGCCGCCCGCGCCGGGCAGACCCTGCCGGGGGCGAGCGCGGAGCGCACCGCGCGGTACGCCCGCCGGGCGGCGAGGGCCGACCCGCTGGCGGACCTGGCGGCCGCGCACCGGGCGGGGGCGCGGTTCGTCTGCCCCTCCGACGGTGACTGGCCGGGCCAGCTGGACGACCTCGGACTCCAGCGCCCGTTCGGGCTGTGGGTGCGGGGGCGGCCGTCGCTGCGGCTGTGGGCGCTGCGGTCGGTCGCGGTGGTCGGCGCGCGGGCCTGCACCGACTACGGGGCCCATATGGCGTCCCGGCTCGGCGCGGGCCTGGCGGAGGCGGGCTGGGTCGTGGTGTCGGGCGCCGCCCACGGGGTGGACGGCGCGGTGCACCGCGCGGTGCTCGGTGCGGGAGGCGCCACGGTCGGGGTGCTGGCCTGCGGGGTGGACGTGGCGTATCCGCCACGCAACGCCGGGCTCATCGAGCGGATGGCCGAGCGCGGCCTGCTGGTGGGTGAGCTGCCGCCCGGCGACCACCCGACCAGGAGCCGCTTCGTGCTGCGCAACCGGGTGATCGCCGCGCTGACGCGGGGGACGGTCGTGGTCGAGGCCCGCTACCGCAGCGGCTCGCTCATCACCGCGCGCCGGGCGGCGGCGCTGGGGCGGATCACCATGGGGGTGCCGGGGCCGTGCACGAGCGGGCTGTCCGAAGGGGTGCACGAGCTGTTGCGGGACGGTGCGGTGGTGGTGACGGACGCGGCGGACGTCGTGGAGCTGGTCGGCGAGATCGGCGCCGACCTGGCCCCGCCGCGGCGCGGACCGGTGCTGCCACGTGATCTGCTCGGTGCGGCGGCGGCCCGGGTGCTGGAGGCGATGCCGGGCCGGGGCGCCGCGGACGAGCGGGAGATCGCCGAGGCGGCCGGGGCCTCCTGCGACGACACGCTGAGCAGGCTCGTCGAATTGCAGGCGCTCGGCTTCGTCGAACGGCTGGACGGGAAGTGGCAGTTGGTCCGTACCGCACGCGACAGCCCGGAGGAGCACACCGGTTGACGCCGGCGGCACACCATCAGGTGACACCGCACGCCTGTGACCTGGCCTGATTGCGAGGAGCGGCACTCGGGCCACGGCGGCGGCCCATCATGTCCGGTGCGGGTCTTCCGGAGCAACCGTGCCGGGGGCCGCAGTCGGCCCGGGGTCCGCGTGGCCATAGAGGAACGTATCTGCGCATGTTCCCGACGGGGGATGTAGCAATGAGCGACACTATGGTCACGCTACGCTCTCGGAGGCTCGATTCCCCGTCCACGTCACGGCAGAACGGCTCACAACGACGCATGCCCCAGCACACCCCCGGGTCCGAACGGGCGACGGCCGCGACCACCGCCCCCGCCACCGCTCGGCCCCCCGCCCCGACGTCGCTCGACGAGCTGTGGCGGACCTACAAGTCCACGGGGGACGCGCGGCTGCGCGAGCAGCTGATCCTGCACTACTCGCCGCTGGTGAAATACGTCGCCGGCCGGGTCAGCGTGGGCCTGCCGGCCAACGTGGAGCAGGCCGACTTCGTGTCCTCGGGGGTCTTCGGGCTGATCGACGCGATCGAGAAGTTCGATCCGGACCGGGCGATCAAGTTCGAGACCTACGCCATCACCCGGATCCGCGGCGCCATGATCGACGAGCTGCGCGCCCTGGACTGGATCCCCCGCTCGGTGCGGCAGAAGGCTCGGGCCGTCGAGCGCGCCTACGCCACCCTGGAGGCCAAGCTCCGCCGCACCCCGAGCGAGCCGGAGGTCGCCGCGGAGATGGGCGTCGGACTGGAGGAGCTGCACGGCGTCTTCAGCGCGCTGTCGCTGGCCAACGTGGTGGCGCTGGAGGAGCTGCTGCACGTCGGGGCGGAGAGCGGCGACCGGCTCAGCCTCGTCGACACCCTGGAGGACACCGGCGCGGACAACCCCGTCGAGGTCGCCGAGGACCGCGAACTGCGCCGACTGCTCGCCCGCGCCGTCAACACCCTCCCCGAGCGGGAGAAGACCGTCGTCACCCTCTACTACTACGAGGGCCTGACGCTCGCCGAGATCGGCCAGGTGCTGGGCGTGACCGAGAGCCGGGTCAGCCAGATCCACACCAAGTCGGTGCTTCAACTGCGGGCAAAGCTCGCCGACGTCGGCCGCTGACGGGGCACCCCCACTGTCTACAGTGGAGGGATGCCCAGGATTCGAGCGGCCTCGGTGGCCGAACACCGCGCGATGCAGCGCAGGGCCCTGCTGGACGCCGCCCGCTCCCTGCTCTCCGAGGGCGGCACGGAGGCGCTGACCTTTCCCGCGCTCGCCGAGCGCACCGGGCTCGCCCGCTCGTCCGTCTACGAGTACTTCCGCTCCCGCGCCGCCGTCGTCGAGGAGCTGTGCGCCGTCGACTTCCCGGTGTGGGCCGCCGAGGTCGAGGCCGCGATGGAGGCCGCCGGTCCGCCCGAGGGCCGCATCGAGGCGTACGTCCGCAGCCAGCTCGCCCTGGTCGGCGACCGCCGGCACCGCGCCGTCGTCGCGATCTCCGCGGGCGAACTGGACGCCGGCGCCCGGGAGAAGATCCGCGCCGCCCACGGCGGCCTGGTCGCCATGGTCGTCGCCGCCCTCTCCGACCTCGGCCACGCGCAGCCGCGGCTCGCCGCGATGCTGCTCCAGGGTGTCGTCGACGCCGCGGTGCGCCGTATCGAGCTCGGTGCCGCCGAGGACCCCGAGGTGATCACCGGCGCCGCCGTCGCGATGGCCCTGCGCGGCGTCACCGGCTGACCCCGGCCGCCCGCGCGAGCGCCACCCCGGCCCGGCGCCCTCAGCGCGGCGCCGGGACCCCGGCGACGGGCAGCAGCCGCGACGGCCCGCCGCGCCGTATCCAGTGCGGCAGCAGCGACAGCGGATCCAGGTAGACGTCCCCGCCCGGCCCCGAGCGCAGCAGCCCCCAGTGCAGGCAGGCCCCCGGGCAGTGCGCGAGCGCGCCCTCCACCGTGCCCACCGGCCGCCCGGCCGCCACCCGCGCGCCGACCGCGACCGCGGCACGCACCGGCTCGTACGTGATCCGCAGATCCGGCCCGATCCGCAGCACCAGCACGCCCTGACCGCCCACCCGCCCGGCGAAGACCACCTCGCCCGGGGCCGCCGCCCGTACCCGCGCACCCGGTCCGGCCCGCAGATCGACCCCGCGGTGCCCGGCGCCCCACGGCGTCGCGGGCGCCTCGAACACCCGCAGCACCACCGGCCGTCCGCGCGGCCCCTGCCCGGCCACCGGCCAGCTGCGGCCGCCGCCCGGCACCGCGGGGGACGGCCCGCCCGGCGGCCCGCCCGTCGCCGCGAGCAGCGCCGCCACCATCGTCAACCACACTGTCGTGAACGCCATGACACGACGATCCCGCATCCGGCCGCCGAAAGATGATCATGGTCACGGCCTGTGGATAACCTGGGTGTCGCCTGAGGCTCCGTGGGTCCCGTACACTTTCTCTGGCGATCCGGGTCACCGGGTCGACTTCGCACGCCCCGCCACCATCCCCCGTCTCCGGGGCGGTGGCCGCGCCCCTCGGTCCCTCGTGGCACGGCGCGCCGGGGCGTCAGGCGCGACCGCCGTCCGGCTGTCGCGATAACCGAGCACTTCAAGGAGTACGGCCATGGCCGTCGTCACGATGCGGGAGCTGCTGGAGAGCGGCGTCCACTTCGGGCACCAGACCCGCCGCTGGAACCCGAAGATGAAGCGCTTCATCTTCACCGAGCGCAACGGCATCTACATCATCGACCTGCTCCAGTCGCTGTCGTACATCGACCGCGCCTACGAGTTCGTCAAGGAGACCGTCGCGCACGGCGGCTCCATCATGTTCGTCGGTACGAAGAAGCAGGCGCAGGAGGCCATCGCCGAGCAGGCCTCGCGCGTCGGCATGCCCTACGTCAACCAGCGGTGGCTGGGCGGCATGCTCACCAACTTCTCGACCGTCTACAAGCGCCTGCAGCGCCTCAAGGAGCTCGAGGAGATCGACTTCGAGGACGTGGCCGCGTCCGGCCTGACCAAGAAGGAGCTCCTGGTCCTCTCCCGCGAGAAGGACAAGCTGGAGAAGACCCTCGGCGGCATCCGCGAGATGCAGAAGGTGCCGAGCGCCGTCTGGATCGTCGACACCAAGAAGGAGCACATCGCCGTCGGTGAGGCGCGCAAGCTCCGCATCCCGGTCGTCGCGATCCTCGACACCAACTGCGACCCCGACGAGGTCGACTACAAGATCCCGGGCAACGACGACGCGATCCGCTCCGTCACGCTGCTCACCCGCGTGATCGCCGACGCCGTCGCCGAGGGCCTGATCGCCCGCTCCGGCGCCGCGCTGGGCGACAAGAAGGCCGAGGGCGGCTCCGAGCCGCTGGCCGAGTGGGAGCGCGACCTGCTGGAAGGCGAGAAGAAGGCCGACGACGCTGCCGAGGCCCCCGCTGCCGCGGCCACCGAGGCTCCGGCGACCGAGGCTCCGGCCACCGAGGCCCCGGCCGCGGACGCGCCGGCTGCCGACGCGCCGGCCACCGAGGGCGACGCCGAGCAGGCCTGACCTGAGGCCGGCCGGCCGACACGGCCGCTGGCCCCACGCGTGACGACGGCGGGGGCCCTGTGCCCCCGCCGTCCACCCGTAGATCCACCGACCATTCGGGAAGAGACAACAGACCCATGGCGAACTTCACCGCCGCTGACGTCAAGAAGCTCCGCGAGCTGACCGCCGCGGGCATGATGGACTGCAAGAACGCCCTCACCGAGGCCGAAGGCGACCTGGACAAGGCCGTCGAGATCCTCCGCGTCAAGGGCCAGAAGGGTGTCACCAAGCGCGAGGGCCGCTCGGCCTCCAACGGCGCCGTGGTGTCCCTGATCGCCGCCGACAACTCCGAGGGCGTCCTCGTCGAGCTGAAGTGCGAGACCGACTTCGTCGCCAAGGGTGACAAGTTCGTCGCCGTCGCCGACGCCATCGCCGCCCACGTCGCCGCCACCAAGCCGGCCGACATCGCCGCGCTGCTCGGCTCGGAGATCAAGCCCGGCCAGACCGTGCAGGCGTTCGTCGACGAGGCCAACGCGACCCTCGGCGAGAAGATCGTGCTGGACCGCTTCGCGCAGTTCACCGGCACCTACGTCGCTTCCTACCTGCACCGCACCAGCCCGGACCTGCCCCCGCAGGTCGGCGTGCTGGTCGAGCTGGACAAGGCCGACGCGCAGACCGCCAAGGACGTCGCCCAGCACATCGCCGCCTTCGCGCCGAAGTACCTGACCCGCGACGAGATCGACGCCGAGACGGTGGAGAACGAGCGCCGCGTCGCCGAGGCCACCGCGCGCGAGGAGGGCAAGCCCGAGGCCGCCCTGCCGCGTATCGTCGAGGGCCGCGTCAACGGCTTCTTCAAGGAGAACGTCGTCCTGGAGCAGTCCTTCGCCAAGGACGCCAAGAAGACCGTGCAGAAGGTGCTCGACGAGGCCGGCGTGACGCTGAAGGCCTTCGCGCGCTTCCGCGTGGGCGTCTGACCCGGGAGCCCGCTAGGGTCGTACGCGACCGGCCGCCCGCCGGCCGGCCGCAGAGGTGACAAGGAGGCCATTGCCGTCACGGGAACCCACAAGGACCCACGGCAGTGGCCTCCTTTGTACGTGCACGAGGAGATCTCCATGAACCAAGCCGCCGCACAGGCCCCGACCGGCGCACCCGGCGCGGGCGCGGGCCGCCGTTTCCTGCTCAAACTGTCCGGCGAGGCCTTCGCCGGAGGCGGCGGGCTCGGTGTCGACCCCGACGTCGTGCACGCCATCGCCCGCGAGGTCGCCGCGGTCGTCGCGGACGGCTACGAGATCGCCCTCGTCATCGGCGGCGGCAACTTCTTCCGCGGCGCCGAACTCCAGCAGCGCGGCATGGACCGTGCCCGCTCCGACTACATGGGCATGCTCGGCACGGTCATGAACTGCCTGGCGCTCCAGGACTTCCTGGAGAAGGAGGGCGTCGAGACCCGGGTGCAGACCGCCATCACCATGGGCCAGGTCGCCGAGCCGTACATCCCGCTGCGCGCGGTGCGGCACCTGGAGAAGGGCCGCGTGGTGATCTTCGGCGCGGGTATGGGCATGCCCTACTTCTCCACCGACACCACCGCCGCCCAGCGGGCGCTGGAGATCGACGCCGCCGCCCTGCTCATGGGCAAGAACGGGGTGGACGGGGTCTACGACTCCGACCCCAAGCTCAACCCGGACGCGACCATGTTCGACGCCCTGGACTACGGCGAGGTCATCGCGCGCGACCTGCGCGTCGCCGACCTCACCGCCATCACCCTGTGCCAGGACAACAAACTTCCGATCCTGGTCTTCGAGCTGCTCGCCGAGGGCAACATCGCCCGCGCGGTCAAGGGTGAGAAGATCGGCACACTGGTCAACACCCAGGGCACCAGGAGCTAGCCGCAGGCCCGCCACGGGGCAACAGGGGATGGACAACACGCTGCCGGTCGGACACCGTGCAGGACAGACGCGCGCAGGGGCCGCGCCCGCAGGGCCCCGCCTTCTGAAAACCAGGAGCACATGGTGATTGAAGAAACCCTCCTCGAGGCCGAGGAGAAGATGGAGAAGGCCGTCGAGGTCGCCAAGGACGACTTCGCGGCGATCCGCACCGGCCGCGCGCACCCGGCGATGTTCAACAAGATCGTGGCCGAGTACTACGGTGCGGTCACCCCGATCAACCAGCTGGCGTCCTTCGCGGTGCCCGAGCCGCGGATGGCGGTGATCACCCCCTTCGACAGCAGCAGCCTGCGCAACATCGAGGAGGCGATCCGCAACTCCGACCTCGGTGTCAACCCGAGCAACGACGGCCGCATCATCCGGGTGGTCTTCCCGCAGCTCACCGAGGAGCGGCGGCGCGAGTTCATCAAGGTCGCCAAGGGCAAGGGCGAGGACGCCAAGATCTCCATCCGCAGCGTCCGCCGCAAGGCGAAGGAGACCCTCGACAAGCTGGTCAAGGACGGCGAGAGCGGCGAGGACGAGGTACGCCGTGCCGAGAAGGAGCTCGACGACACGACGTCGAAGTACGTCGCCCAGGTCGACGAGCTGCTCAAGCACAAGGAAGCGGAGCTGCTGGAGGTCTGACGGCCCCGGCCGTCCCGCCCCCTCCAAGGGGCCCCGCAGGGGCCCTTCACGGGCCTTCCGCGGCCCGTTCCGGGCCCCGGCCGAGGCCCGAGGGTCCCGCAGGCCCGCACCCGCCCCTCCGCACACCCCGACGACGACGCGAGGCGAAGCTCAGTGAACGACTCTTCCTGGGGCGCTTCGCCGCGCGCCGGTCACCGGGGAGTAACGGAGAACACCGCAGCCGCGGCCGCTGACGTCGCCCGAGCCGCGGTCACCGCCCCGGCGGCGTATTCCGCGGCGGAAAGCCGCACCGGGAGGAAGACTCCAGCTATGCCGCCCTCGCCGCCGGCGTCCGAGCCGACGCCCCCGCAACCCGCCCCCGCGAAGAAGTCCGCAGGGCGGAACCTCCAGGCGGCGATAGGTGTGGGCGTCGGGCTCGGCGTGGTCGTGCTCGCCTCGCTCTTCCTCGTCAAGCAGGTCTTCGTCGGTGTCGTGGTGGTGGCCGTCGCGGTCGGCGTGTGGGAGCTGACCTCGCGGCTCGCCGAACGCAAGGGCATCCACGCGCCGCTGGTCCCGCTCGTGGCCGGCGGCGCGGCGATGGTGATCGCCGGGTATCTGAAGGGCGCCGACGGGGCGTGGATCGCGATGGCGCTCACCGCGCTGGCGATCCTGGTCTGGCGCATGGCCCAGCCCCCGCACGACTACCTCCGGGACGTCACGGCGGCCGTCTTCGTCGCCTTCTACGTGCCCTTCCTCGCCACCTTCGTGGTGATGATGCTCGCCGCGGACGACGGCCCCCGACGGGTACTGGCCTTCCTGATCCTCACCGTGGTCAGCGACACCGGCGCCTACGCGGTCGGCTGGCGTTTCGGCCGCACCAAGCTCGCCCCGCGGATCAGCCCCGGGAAGACCCGTGCCGGACTCGTGGGCGCGATCGGCTTCGCCATGGTGGCGGGCGCGCTGCTGATGGAGTTCTCCATCGACGGCGGCCACTGGTGGCAGGGCCTGGTCCTGGGCCTGGCCGCCGCGGTCAGCGCCACCCTCGGCGACCTCGGCGAGTCGATGATCAAGCGGGATCTCGACATCAAGGACATGGGCACCCTGCTGCCGGGCCACGGCGGCATCATGGACCGCCTCGACAGCCTCCTGCCGACCGCCCCGGTCGTCTGGCTGCTGCTGGTCGCCTTCGTCGGCCAGGGCTGACCGGCCCGAGCCGCGTTCTCAGAACGGACCCGTGCCGGGTTCCCTGTGGCATCCACCGGCTCTCGTGGTCCACTCAGGCAGCCGTCGAACGGTTGTGACGGGTTGGCCGGTCGGCGGCGGTCGGCGACACGGTCGGTGGACTCCTCCGGCGGGGTCGGCGTCCGCGACCCGGACGGCTCAGGGCTCGCAGAAGGGCCGGGAAGCACCGCCCAGACCACCGCGAATCGGTACTGTGGACGGGAGCTGATTCCCTCGAACACCGGAACGAGCCCCCGGAGGCACTGTGACCGGCGAGAATGCGCCCGCCTACGACGTCGCCATGACGCACTTCATCGTGTCCGACGACGTCGAACGTTCGCGTCGCTTCTACACCGAGGTCCTCGGCGGCCGGGCCCTGCGCTCGGGCGTCCCGTCGATCATCGAGTTCCACAACGGCTGGATCATCATCAACGAAGGCGGCGGCCCCACCGACGACAAGCCGACCGTCGTGCTGGAGACTCCGCAGGACCCGGACCGGGTCAGCAGCTTCCTGAATCTGCGGGTCTCGGACATCCACGCCGTGTACGCCGACTGGTCCGCGCGGGGCGCCGAGTTCATCACGCCGCCGATCGAAAAGGGCCACCCGGAGATCCGCTGCTTCCTGCGGGACCCCGACGGGCACCTGATCGAAGTGGGGCAGACCACACGTCCGGGCGGGTGGCCGCCCAAGGCCCCCTGACGGGGGAGCCGCCGCGCCGAGAACTCAAGACCGGACGCCGGAGACGGCGGCACGCGGCGGACGCCTGGGTCCCCGGGCGTCCGCCGCCCCGGCTGGTCGGCCCCGCAAGGCTGGTCGGCTCCGCAGGGGTGCCCGACGGTGAGCGATGACGGCCCCTGCCGATCCGCTCCGAGAAGGCAACGCCGCGCGGTCTGCGACACTGGTAGGCATCATGCCTGCACCCGGAGAACTGACTTTCGCCGTGCCGCGCGGGGCCAAGAAGCCCCCGCGGCACCTTGCCGACCTCTCGCCCGCGGAGCGACGGGAGGCGGTGGCCGCGCTCGGGGAGAAACCGTTCCGGGCCCGGCAGCTGTCCCAGCACTACTTCGCGCGCTACGCCGACGACCCCGCCGCCTGGACGGACATCCCGGCCGCGGCCCGCGGCAAGCTCGCCGGGGATCTGCTGCCGGAGCTGATGACCGTCGTGCGGCACGCGTCGTGCGACGACGGCGACACCCGCAAGACGCTGTGGCGGCTCTTCGACGGGACGCTCGTCGAGTCGGTGCTGATGCGCTACCCGGACCGCGTCACCATGTGCATCTCGTCACAGGCGGGCTGCGGCATGAACTGCCCCTTCTGCGCCACCGGCCAGGCGGGTCTGGACCGGAACCTGTCGACCGCCGAGATTGTGCACCAGATCGTGGCGGGCATGAAGTCGCTGCGGGACGGGGAGGTGCCGGGCGGACCGGCCCGGCTGTCCAACATCGTCTTCATGGGTATGGGTGAGCCGCTCGCCAACTACAACCGCGTCGTCGGTGCGATCCGCCGGCTGACCGACCCCGAGCCGGACGGCCTGGGCCTGTCGCAGCGCGGCATCACGGTGTCCACGGTGGGCCTGGTGCCCGCCATCCACCGCTTCGCCGACGAGGGCTTCAAGTGCCGTCTCGCGGTCTCCCTGCACGCCCCGGACGACGAGCTGCGCGACACCCTGGTGCCGGTCAACACCCGCTGGAAGGTGCGCGAGGTGCTGGACGCGGCCTGGCACTACGCCGAGGTCTCCGGCCGCCGGATCTCCATCGAGTACGCGCTGATCCGCGACGTCAACGACCAGGCATGGCGCGCCGACCGGCTGGGCAAGCTGCTGAAGAACCACCGGGTGCACGTCAACCTGATCCCGCTCAACCCCACGCCCGGGTCGAAGTGGACGGCCTCCCGCCCGGAGGACGAGCGGGCGTTCGTGGCCGCGCTGGAGGCCCACGGCGTGCCCGTGACCGTACGCGACACCCGTGGCCAGGAGATCGACGGCGCCTGCGGGCAGCTGGCGGCGTCGGAGCGCTGACCTGCTGCTATCGTACGGTCGGCGCTCGCGCGGACCTGCGATGGCAGCGGCGCGCGGTCGTACAACAGAACATTCCGACAGGGGAGCGCCTGCGACGGCGCTGAGAGTGCGGCGAGGGATCCGACGGAGGATCCCAGGCCGCAGACCCTCCCACCTGATCCGGGTCATACCGGCGTAGGGAGTCAGCACAGATGAAGACCACCGTCCGGCGTGCCGTGGGCGCGCTCGTCGCCGCAGGTGCGGTCGCGTCCGTCCTGGCCGCGTGCGGCAGCGACTCCGGCGGCGACGGCGACAAGGCGGCGGGCTCCGGCTCCAAGACCGTGACGCTCGTCAGCCACGACTCGTTCGCCGCGTCGAAGTCCGTCCTCGCGGAATTCACCAAGGAGACCGGCTACACCGTCAAGGTGCTGCGCGGCGGGGACGCGGGCGCGGCCGTCAACCAGGCGATCCTCACCAAGGACCACCCGCGCGGCGACGTCTTCTTCGGCGTCGACAACACCCTGCTGTCCCGCGCGCTCGACAACGGACTGTTCACCCCGTACGCGGCCAAGGACCTCGCGCAGGTCCCCGCCGACCTGCAACTGGACGCCGCCGAGCACCGGGTCACGCCCATCGACTCCGGTGACGTCTGCGTCAACTACGACCGGGCCTACTTCACCGCCCACCACCTGGCCCCGCCGCAGACCTTCGCCGACCTGGCCAAGCCCGCGTACAAGAACCTGCTCGTCACCGAGAACGTCTCGACGTCCTCGCCCGGTCTGGCCTTCCTGCTGGGCAGCGCCGCGACCTACGGCGACGGGGGGTGGCAGGACTACTGGAAGCAGCTCAAGGCCAACGGTGTCGAGGTCGTCGACAGCTGGGAGCAGGCCTACAACGACCGCTTCTCCGGCTCGTCGGCGGGCAAGCAGGCCAAGGGCGACCGGCCGCTCGTGGTCTCCTACGCCTCCAGCCCGCCCGCCGAGGTCGTCGGTGTGAGCCCGCAGCCCGTGCAGTCGCCCGTCGGCGTGGCCACCGGCACCTGCTTCCGGCAGATCGAGTTCGCCGGCCTGCTGCACGGGGCGAAGAACCCCGCGGGCGGCAAGGCGTTCATCGACTTCATGCTGGGCAAGACCTTCCAGCAGGACATGCCGCTGCAGATGTACGTCGACCCGGTGCGCGGCGACGCCGTCGAGCCGCCGGTCTTCGTCAAGTACGGCGCCAAGGTCGAGCACCCCGCGACCCTGGCGCCCGACACGATCGCGGCCAAGCGCGACGACTGGGTCCAGGCGTGGAACGGGATCGTCCTGAAGTGAGCGTGACGTGAGCACGCTGCCGACCGCACCAGCACCCGCACCCGCACCCGCACCCGCGCGCGGCGCGCGGCTGGACAGGGCGGGCGGAGCGCGGGGCCGCGCCCTGGCGGTGCGCGCCGCCCTGACGGCGCTGCCGCTGCTCTTCTTCGCGGCCTTCTTCGCCTACCCGGTGGCGGCGATCGTCGGCCGCGGGCTGCACGAGGACGGCGCCTGGCACCTGGGCCGGATCGGCGACGTGCTGGGCGATCCGGGGATCCGGCACGTGCTGTGGTTCACCGTGTGGCAGGCCGCCGCCTCCACGGGGCTGACGCTGCTGGTGGGGCTGCCCGCCGCGTACGTCTTCGCGCGGCTGGACTTTCCCGGGCGGCGGCTGCTGCGCGCGGTCGTGACGGTGCCCTTCGTGCTGCCGACCGTCGTCGCGGGCTCGGCCTTCCTCGCGCTGCTCGGCCGCGGCGGCTTCACCGACTCGCTCCTCGGGGTGCGGCTCGACACAGGTGTGTGGGCCATCCTCGTCGCGCACGTCTTCTTCAACTTCGCCGTCGTGGTCCGCACCGTCGGCGGGCTGTGGGCGCAGCTGGACCCCGCGCAGGAGGAGGCCGCCCGGATGCTCGGCGCGGGCCGCCTCGCCGCCTGGCGCACGGTGACGCTGCCCGCGCTCGGCCCGTCCGTGGCCGCGGCCGCGCTCATGGTCTACCTGTTCACCTTCACCTCCTTCGGCGTCATCCAGATCCTCGGCGGGCCGCTGTACTCGACGCTGGAGGTGGAGATCTACCGGCAGACCGCCGAGATCTTCGACCTGCCGGCCGCGGCCGTGCTGACCCTGCTGCAGTTCGCCGCGGTGCTCGCCATCCTCGCCCTGCACGGCTGGACGGTACGGCGGCGCGAGTCGGCGCTGAAGCTCGTCGACCCCGCGCGCACCGCGCACCGGCCGAGCGGCGCGGCCGAACGCACCCTCCTCGGCGCCGTCCTCGCGGTCGTCGCCCTGGTCATCCTGCTGCCCCTCGGTGTGCTCGCCGCCCGCTCCTTCGACACCCCCGGCGGCTACGGCCTGGCCTTCTACCGCGCCCTCGGCTCGTCCGACGGCGGCACCTTCAGCGTCGCCCCGTGGCAGACGGTGGGGAACTCGCTGCGCTTCGCGGCGCTGGCCACCGTCATCGCCCTGGTGATCGGCGGGCTCGCGGCGGCCGCGCTGGTGCGCAGGGCGGGGCGGCTGATGCGCGGCTTCGACGCGCTGCTGATGCTGCCGCTCGGCACCTCCGCCGTCACCATCGGCTTCGGCTTCCTCATCGCGCTGGACAAGCCGCCGCTGGACCTGCGGGACTCCTGGCTGCTGGTGCCGCTCGCGCAGGCGCTGGTGGGCGCGCCCTTCGTGGTGCGGGTGATGCTGCCGGTACTGCGGGCCGTCGACACCCGGCTGCGCGAGGCCGCGGCGGTGCTGGGCGCCTCGCCGTGGCGGGTGTGGCGGGAGGTGGAGCTGCCGCTGGTCTCGCGGGCCGTGGCCATCGCCGCGGGTTTCGCCTTCGCCGTCTCGCTCGGCGAATTCGGCGCCACCGTCTTCATCGCGCGGCCCGACGACCCCACCCTGCCGGTCGCCGTCGCCCGCCTGCTGGGCCGCGCGGGCCCGATGAACTACGGCCAGGCCATGGCCCTGAGCACCGTGCTGATGGTGGTCTGCGCCGCCAGCCTGCTGGTGCTGGAACGTTTCCGTCCCACGAGCGCCGGGGAGCTGTGACCCGCGATGACGACCACCGATCCGACGCCCGCTCCCGGCCGTGTCGCCGGGCCGTCCGGCGCCGCGGGGCCCTCGCTCGGGGGCGGCGCCCTGCTGCGGCTGGACGCCGCGACCGTGCGCTTCGGGAAGCGGACCGCGCTGGACGCGGTCGATCTTGCCGTCGCCGAGCACGAGATCGTGTGCGTGCTGGGGCCCAGCGGCAGCGGCAAGTCCACGCTGCTGCGGGCGGTGGCCGGGTTGCAGGACCTGGCCTCGGGGCGGGTGCTGCTGGACGGCGCCGACCAGCGCGGGGTGCCGCCGCACCGGCGCGGCGTCGGGCTGATGTTCCAGGACCACCAGCTCTTCCCGCAGCGCGACGTCGGCGGGAACGTCGGCTTCGGCCCGCGCATGCACAAGGCGTCGCGCGAGCAGCGCGAAATCCGGGTCGCCGAGCTGCTCGACCTGGTCGGGCTGCCCGGCGCGCAGTCCCGCGGCGTCGCGGAGCTGTCCGGCGGCGAGCAGCAGCGGGTCGCGCTCGCCCGCGCGCTCGCGCCGGAACCGCGGCTGCTCATGCTGGACGAGCCGCTCGGCCAGCTCGACCGCTCGCTGCGCGAGCGCCTGGTCGTGGAGCTGCGGCAGCTCTTCGGACGGCTCGGCACCACCGTGCTGGCCGTCACCCACGACCAGGGCGAGGCCTTCGCGCTGGCCGACCGTGTGGTCGTCATGCGCGACGGCCGGATCGCCCAGACGGGCACCCCGCTGGAGGTCTGGCAGCGTCCGGCGGACGAGTTCGTCGCCCGCTTCCTGGGCTTCGACGCCGTCACCGACGCCGTCGTGGCCGGCGGCACGGCCGCCACGGACTGGGGCAAGCTGCCCGTGCCGTCCGGCACCCCGGACGGCCCCTGCCGGCTGCTGGTCCGGCCCACCGGAGTGCGCCTGGTCGCCCCGGAGGCGGCGGGCGCGCTGCGCTGCACGGTGGCCGCCCGCACCTTCCGCGGCGGGCACGTGGCCGTGACGCTGCGGCCCGAGCGCGGTCCGGAACTGGAGGCGGAGTGCCCGCTGCGGGCCGCGCCGGGCGAGGGCGCGGCCGTCGCAGTGACGTTCGACCCGGAGGACGTCGTCGTCCTGCCCCGCTGAGCGCGCCCCGCCGACGGGCCCGCGCCGTCCTCCCCGCGAGGGGAGAAGCACACGAATGGGCACCGATGAGTTTCGCCCGCCCGGACCGTCCTATCTGCTGGAGGCGCAGGAGCGCCCCGCAGACGGCAGGACACGGACGAGAACGGAGCCCGTCATGCAGCAGAAGATCACGACGTTCCTCTGGTACGACGACCGGGCCGAGGAGGCGGTGGCCCTCTACACCTCGCTCTTCGACAACTCGCGCGTCGTCAAGGTGCAGCACTACGGCGAGGCCGGTCCGGGGACCCCGGGCAGCGTGATGATCGTGGAGTTCGAGCTGGGCGGGCAGCGCTTTCTCGCGCTCAACGGCGGCCCGGAGTTCACCTTCAACGAGGCGATGTCGCTCAGCGTCGACTGCGACTCGCAGGAGGAGGTCGACCGGCTGTGGTCCGCGCTCACCGCGAACGGCGGTGAGGAGGGGCCCTGCGGCTGGCTCAAGGACCCCTACGGCGTGTCGTGGCAGATCGTGCCCACCCGGCTCAACGAGCTGATCAACGACCCGGACCAGAACAGGTCGCAGGCCGCCGTGAAGGCCATGCTCGGCATGAAGAAGCTGGTGGTCTCGGAGCTGGAGGCCGCCGCCGACGCGGTCTGAGACGCCCGTCCGCCACCGCGTCGCGCGCCCCCGCCCCGGCTCACTTCTCCTCCAGCCGCTCCAGCGCGTCCGGCACCTCGGTCACCGAGTCGACCAGCGCGATGCGCCAGGCCATCGCGTGGTCGCGGGCCAGCGCGCTGAGCAGCGGCCACGCGGGCAGCTCGGTGGTCCAGTGCGCCCGGTCGACCAGCACCATGGGCGTCGGCTCGCCGCGCGAGGAGTAGTAGTTGGGCGTGGCCGCCTCGAAGATCTCCTGCACGGTGCCCGCCGCCCCGGGCAGGAAGACCACGCCGGAGTTGCAGCGGGCGAGCAGGGTGTCCTCGCGGACGGAGTTGGCGAAGAACTTCGCGATGTGCGACGCGAAGGCGTTCGGCGGCTCGTGCCCGTAGAACCACGTCGGCACGCCCAGCGAGGTGCCGCCCTCCGGCCAGCGCTCGCGCACCTCGAAGGCGGTCGCCGCCCACGCGCCGACCGACGGCCGGAAGGACGGGGCGCCGCCGAGCACCGACAGCGCCTTGCCGAGCATGACGTCCTCCTGCGGGGCGGCGTACGCGCCGAGGTTCGCCGCCTCCATCGCGCCGGGGCCGCCGCCGGTCGCCACGGTCAGCCCCGCGCGGGCCAGCTCCCGGCCGAGCCGGGCGGCGCCCGCGTAGGCGTCCGTGCCGCGCTTCATCGCGTGGCCGCCCATGACGCCCACCACCCGGGCCCCCGCCAGGTGCTCGTCGAGGGCGTCGGTCACCGCGTCGTCGTGGATCGAGCGCAGCATCGACGCCAGTATGTCGCCGCCCGCCGCGCTCTGCCGGTACCAGTCGTACGCGCGGGCGTCCGGCGTGTGCTCGTAGCCCGCGGCCGCGAGGTCGGCGTACAGCTCGACGGGGCTGTAGAGCGTCGCCCGGTAGGGGTCGAAGGGCAGATGCGGGACGGGCGGGAAGACCAGCGCCCCTCCGGCCCGTACGTGCGCGAGCGCCTGCGGCTCCATCAGGCAGCCGAGGAAGACCGCCTGCGTGGTGTCGGCGACCAGCAGGGCGAACGTACGGTCCGTCAGGTCGACGGCCTGGACGCGGTATCCGGCGAACGAGCCGGTCAGCGCGACGCGGTCGAACTCCTCGAGCGTCTCGATCTCACGGGCGGGCGGGGGAGCGGTCTCGGCGGGCATGGCGGCACGATAGCCCGCCGGGCCCCTCACCCCGTCACCGCGTCGCCGGTACGGTCGCGACGGCCGCGACCACGGCCGTCAGCGGCACCGCGACGGCCAGCACCACGCCTGTGCGCAGCGCCACCGCGCCCCGCAGCAGCGCGGGCGGCGCGCCGATCTCGCGCAGTGCCGCCGTCGACCGGGTGCGCGCGCCCGCGGCCTCCGCGAGCGCGGTGCCCGCGACGGCCAGCACGCACACCCCGACGAGGGCCGCGGCGAAGGTCGT
The DNA here is from genome assembly GCF_053604375.1 of Streptomyces sp. NPDC004031. Lineage (NCBI taxonomy): Bacteria > Bacillati > Actinomycetota > Actinomycetes > Kitasatosporales > Streptomycetaceae > Streptomyces > Streptomyces sp. NPDC004031. Next base: position 56,425 of record NZ_JBSGHL010000018.1, read on the forward strand.
CAGCGGGCCCAGCCGGTGACCCGAGCCGTGCTGGAGGTCGTACACCGCGAGGGCCGCCGTCGCCGTCGCGCACAGCAGGCCCAGCGGCCGGCCGATCCGGCGGGCCTCCTGCTGGAGCGCGCGGCCCGCCAGCAGCCGCAGCGCGCCCGGCCGGTGCAGCGCCAGCAGCCGCCCGCACAGATGCACCAGGCCCGGACCCGCCAGCACCATCCCGGCCGAGGCGACGACCCAGCCCGCCACCGTCGCCGCCGACACCGCGCCCAGCCCGCTGGGCAGCGGCAGCGCGGTCCCGCGCGGGGCGCTCACCTGCACCGCGAGCCCCACCACGGTCAGTGCCACGCCCCACGGCAGCCCCGCGGGACCGGCGCCCGGCTTCGGCGCCGGCGGCTGCCACAGCCGGGCGGCGACGGCCGCCGCGGCGCCCAGCGGCACCACCGACAGCAGCGTCACCACGCCCGCCGCGGGCAGCCCCTGCCCCGCGCCCAGCACCCCCGAGACGGAACCCGCGTACGGCACACCGCCCAGATCGCCGCGCAGGTAGAGGAAGCCCAGCAGGGCGAGCCCGCTCCCGACCGCGCACGCCAGCGCGGCGCTCCCGGCGCCGACCAGCACCGTCGCCCGGCGGCCCAGCCCCACCGCGGCAAGCCCCGCGCCCGGCCAGCGCAGGGGCTGCGCGAGCCCGGCGGTGGCGGCGAGCTGCACGGCCGCGGCGACGGGCAGCACGCACCACACCAGCCGCACCCCGGCGCTCGCCCCGGGCTGCTGGTGACCCAGCGCCCACCCGAGCACCGACAGCAGCAGCAGTCCGGTGCCGCCCGCCGCGGCCACCACCGTCAGCCACCGCCCGAGCGCCCCGATCCGCGCTCCCCGCACCACCCGCCAGCTCAGCACGCCGCCGCCTCCCGTCCGGTCCGCGGGGCCGCTGCCCCACCACGCGCCTGCCCCGCACGGATCTGCCGCGCGCTCACGCTCAGCCCGAGCCCGGCCGCCGGGCACGCCTGCCGCCACCGGGCCCGACCCGTGCGGTGGGCGCGCGGGGGCGGTGCGGGGCGCGCGCGGTGCCCGGGTGGGTGCTGTCGCACGGTGCGGTGGCCGCTCGCGCGGTGCGTCCGCCCGCCGTGGGAGCCGCACGGGCGCGGCCGCCGGGCGCCGTCGAGGCAGGCGCGGTGCGCGGGGCAGCCGTGGACGGCGCCGCTCGTACGGGGTTCGCAGTGGGGCGCGAGCCGGGTGCGGGGCCGCGTGCCGGCGGCGGTCATGCGTTCGCCGGAGCCGGGTCGGGGGTGCCGCGGTCCGGGGCGTGGACGGGGGAGTCCGTGCGGCCGTCGCGCAGGGTGACGGCGCGGTCGGTGTAGCCGCCGGTCCCCGGGTCGGTGCCGGTCAGGACGACGGTCATCCCGTGCGAGCGGGCCGCGCTCGCCAGGGTGCGCAGCACCTGGGCGCGGTCGGAGTGGTGCAGGGGCGCCGCCGGGTCGTCGGCGAAGACGACCGCGGGCCCGCCGACCAGGGCGCGGGCCACCGCGACCCGCTGCTGCTCGGGGAGGAGCAGCGCCCCGGGGTGGCGGCGCGCGGCGCCACCGATGTCCAGCCGTTCCAGCCACTCCTGCGCCTCGGCGCGTGCCGCCCGCGGCCGTACACCGCGCATCAGCAGCGGCAGTGCCGCGTTCTCCCACGCCGTCAGCTCCGGCAGCAGCGCGGGTTCGCTGCCGACCCAGCCGAAGCGCTCGCGGCGCAGCAGGTCGCGCGACGCCTCGGAGAGGGTGTGCACAGGGTTGCCGTCGAACCACACCTCGCCCTCGTCCGGCGCGATCTGGCCGGACAGGCAGCGCAGCAGGGTCGTCTTGCCGGAGCCGCGCGGCCCGACCACACCGAGGATCTCTCCCTGGCGGACGCCGACCGTGACGCCGAGCAGGGCCGGTGAGCCCCGGAGGGAGTGGCGCAGCGAGCGGGCGAAGAGCACGTCGTTGTCGGGCGGGGCCACCATGCCGTTCCTCCGCGGGTCGTCGTCCCCCGGCGGCGCGCTGCGCCGGTGCGCCGCGGGCGCCGGGGAGGGGCGGTCACTCCCCGGCACGGTAGGCAGGCGGCGGGCGGACGGACCGCAGGCGCGGCGGCGGAGGTCGCCGATCCGTCCGTTCGGGTGAGCCCCACCGGGGCCGGTCAGGGGCCCGCCCGCCCGTCCGGCCCCCAGCACGGTCCACGGTCACGCCCCCGCCGCGGCCCACCCTCGCCGGACCCCGGCGGCAGCCGCGTGCCGCCTCCCCGGCGCCACCCACCCGTGCGGCCTCCGCCGCGTGCCGCGGCCCCCGTGTCGGCTCCCGGTGGGGTGCTCCCGCGCCGAGCGGCAGCCCCCGCGCTGTCCCCCCGGCGGCGGCTCACCAGTGCCCCGCACCCCAGTGCCGAGCCCCCTGCTGCCCACCACCGTGGGCTCACCCGTGCCGCCCCCGACCAGGCCCCGCCGTCCCCCCGCGGCTTCCGGGGCCCGCCCCGGGCCCGCCTCCCGGGCCGACCCCGAGGCCGTCCCCCCGGCGGCAGCCGTCAGAGCTGGGCCCAGGCCCGTGTCAGGACGTCTCGCAGGATCTCCTCGATCTCGTCGAAGAGCTGCTGCCCGGCGATGAGGGGCGGGGCGAGCTGGACGACCGGGTCGCCGCGGTCGTCGGCGCGGCAGTAGAGGCCGTTCGCGAAGAGCTCGCGGGAGAGGAAGCCGTAGAGCACGCGCTCGGTCTCCTCCGGGGTGAAGGTCTCCTTGGTGGCCTTGTCCTTGACCAGTTCGATGCCGTGGAAGTAGCCGCTGCCGCGTACGTCGCCGACGAGGGGGAGGTCGCGCAGCCGGTCGAGGGTGGCGCGGAAGTCCGCCTCGTGGTCGCGTACGTGCCGGTGGAGGTCCTCCCGCTCGAACAGGTCGAGGTTGGCGAGCGCGACGGCGGCGGAGACGGGGTGGCCGCCGAAGGTGTAGCCGTGCAGGAAGTCGCCGTCGCCGCGGTAGAAGGGCTCGGCGACCCGGCCGGAGACGATGCAGGCGCCGAGCGGCGAGTAGCCGGACGTCATGCCCTTGGCGCAGGTGATCATGTCCGGTACGTAGCCGTACCGTTCGCAGCCGAAGGTCGCGCCGAGCCGTCCGAAGGCGCAGATGACCTCGTCGGAGACGAGCAGCACGCCGTAGCGGTCGCAGATCTCCCGGACCCGGGCGAAGTAGCCGGGCGGCGGCGGGAAGCAGCCGCCCGCGTTCTGCACCGGCTCCAGGAAGACCGCGGCCACCGTGTCGGGGCCCTCGAAGAGGATCTGCTCCTCGATCCGGTCGGCGGCCCAGCGGCCGAAGGCCTCGGGGTCGTCGCCGTGCACGGGGGCCCGGTAGATGTTGGTGTTCGGCACCCGGAAGGCGCCCGGCACCAGCGGTTCGAACGGGGCCTTGAGCGCGGGCAGGCCGGTGATGGACAGGGCCCCGTGCGGGGTGCCGTGGTAGGCGACGGCCCGCGAGATCACCTTGTACCTGCCCGGGTTGCCGGTGAGCCGGTGGTACTGCTTGGCCAGTTTCCAGGCCGTCTCGACGGCCTCGCCGCCGCCGGTGGTGAAGAAGACCTTGTCCAGGTCGCCGGGCGCGAGGTGCGCGAGCCGCTCGGCCAGTTCCACCGCCCGCGGGTGCGCGTAGCCCCAGACGGGGAAGTACGCCAGCTCCGCCGCCTGCCGGGCGGCGGCCTCGGCCAGCTCGCGCCGACCGTGGCCGGCGTTGACCACGAACAGCCCGCTGAGCCCGTCGATGTAGCGCTTGCCGCGGTCGTCGTAGATGTACGCGCCCTCGCCGCGTACGACGGTCGGCACGGGCGCGTCGGCGTAGTCGCCCATCCGCGTGAAGTGCATCCACAGGTGGTCGTACGCCGTGGCCGGCGGGCGTGCGCTCATGATTGTCGGGTTCCCCAGGAGTAGGTCTGCTTCCGGAGCCCCAGGTAGACGAAGCTCTCGGTGGAGCGCACGCCGGGCAGGGCGCGGATCCGCTTGTTGATCAGTTCCAGCAGCTGGTCGTCGTCCTCGGCGACGATCTCGGCGAGCAGGTCGAAGGAGCCCGCGGTCACCACCACGTACTCCACCGCGTCCAGCCCGGCCAGGGCGTCGGCGACGGGTTCGACGTCGCCGACGACGGTTATGCCGACCATCGCCTGCCGCCGGAAGCCGACGGTGAGCGGGTCGGTCACCGCGACGATCTGCATCACGCCCTGGTCGAGCAGCTTCTGCACGCGCTGCCGCACCGCCGCCTCGGACAGCCCCACGGCCTTGCCGATCGCCGCGTAGGGGCGGCGGCCGTCCTCCTGGAGCTGTTCGATGATCGCTTTCGAGACCGCGTCGACGGAGGGTCGCGCGCCGTTCATGTCACGTGTGGCCACCCGGCCCACTGTGCAGGAGACTTCGACGGTCGGGCAAGGCGAAACCGATGAAATGCGCAGTATTGCAGCAGTGGATTCACCGATTCGGTCGTTGCCGGACAGTGGGTATGTCGGATCCCGCAGCCCTCCGGCTAGGCTGGGTACTGTCTCAGCCTGTGGACACCCGACACAGCAGCACGATCCGGACGACCAGGGAGCAAACGCCGTGACCGAACTCCGCACTCTGCGCAACCACATCGACGGGGAGTTCCGCGCCGCCGCGGACGGCCGCACCACCCAGGTGGTCAACCCGGCGACCGGCGACGTCTACGCCACCGCGCCGCTGTCGGGCGCCGCCGACGTCGACGCGGCCATGGCGGCGGCGGCCGCGGCCTTCCCCGGCTGGCGCGACACGACGCCCTCGGACCGGCAGAAGGCGCTGCTGCGGATCGCCGACGCGGTCGAGGCCCGCGCCGCCGAACTGGTCGAGGCCGAGAGCGAGAACACCGGCAAGCCGATCGGGCTGACCATGAGCGAGGAGATCCCGCCCATGGTCGACCAGATCCGCTTCTTCGCCGGTGCCGCGCGCATGCTGGAGGGCCGCTCCGCGGGCGAGTACATGGAGGGGATGACGTCCTTCGTGCGGCGCGAGCCGATCGGGGTGTGCGCGCAGGTCGCGCCGTGGAACTACCCGATGATGATGGCGGTGTGGAAGTTCGCCCCGGCCATCGCGGCGGGCAACACGGTGGTGCTCAAGCCCTCCGACACCACGCCCGCCTCCACCGTGCTGCTCGCGGAGATCATGGCGGAGTTCCTGCCCAGGGGCGTCTTCAACGTCGTCTGCGGCGACCGCGACACCGGCCGGATGATGGTCGAGCACCACGTCCCGGCGATGGCGTCCATCACCGGCTCGGTCCGCGCCGGCATGGAGGTGGCCGGCTCCGCCGCCCGCGACCTCAAGCGCGTCCACCTCGAACTGGGCGGCAAGGCCCCCGTGGTGGTCTTCGAGGACGTCGACATCCCGCGCGCCGTGCAGGACATCGCGGTGGCCGGCTACTTCAACGCGGGCCAGGACTGCACCGCCGCCACCCGGGTGCTGGTGCACGAGTCGATCCACGAGGAGTTCACCGCCGCGCTCGCCAAGGCCGCCGCCGAGACGAAGACCGGCCTGCCGACGGACGAGGACGTCCTGTACGGGCCGCTCAACAACGCCGGCCAGCTGGAGCGGGTCAGCGGCTTCATGGACCGGCTGCCCGCGCACGCCAAGGTCGAGACCGGCGGCTTCCGGGTCGGCGAGGTCGGCTACTACTTCGCGCCCACCGTCGTCTCGGGCCTGCGGCAGGACGACGAGATCGTCCAGCACGAGGTCTTCGGCCCGGTCATCACCGTGCAGTCGTTCGCCGACGAGGACCAGGCCGTCGAGTGGGCCAACGGCGTCGACTACGCGCTCGCCTCCTCGGTGTGGACCCGCGACCACGCGCGCGCCATGCGGATGTCGCGGCGGCTGGACTTCGGCTGCGTGTGGATCAACACCCACATCCCGCTGGTCGCCGAGATGCCGCACGGCGGCTTCAAGAAGTCCGGCTACGGCAAGGACCTGTCGGCGTACGGCTTCGAGGACTACACCCGGGTCAAGCACGTGATGACGTCCCTGGACTGACGCCCCTCAGCCCTGCGGGGGCGTCCCCCGGCGGCGCCGGGCGCGGCGGGCGACGAGCCGTTGCAGCGACGCGAGCCGGTTGGTGGTGATCGAGTCGGCCCCGAGCGACAGCAGCCGGCGCATCGACGGCGGCCAGTCCGCCGTCCACGCCGCCACCAGCAGGCCGTGCTCACGGGCGAAGCCCACCGTGGCGGCGTTCACCAGCCCGAAGCGCAGGTTCAGCCAGCGCGGCGCCACCTCGGTGAGCAGCGCGTCCGCGGGCCGGGCCGAGGTCTTCCAGGTCAGCGCGATCTCGGCGGCCGGGTCCGCGGCCCGCACCGCGCGCATCGCGGCGACGTCGCCGCAGTAGTAGACGCGCTCGCCCGCGCCCGCCGCCGCGACCGCCGCCAGCGTCGGCGGCACCTGCGCGGTCTCGGTCAGGTCGAGCAGCATCCGGCCGTGCGCGTGCCGGTCCAGCTCGGCCAGCGCGGCGGCGAGCGTCGGCACACCGCCGGCCGTGACGTCCGCGACCTGGCCGAGGCTGAGCGCGCCGACCTCCCGCGAGTGGCCCCACAACCGGTCCAGCGACCGGTCGTGCAGCAGCACCGGCACCCCGTCGCGCGTCAGCTGCACGTCCACCTCCACCGCGTCCGCGCCCTTCAGCAGCGCGGAGCGCACCGACGGCAGGGTGTTCTCGCGGTGCTCGTACGGGTCGCCGCGGTGGGCGACGGCCGTCACCATGCCGCGGTGTACGCGTCGATCTCGGCGGCGATCCGCGCCTTGCCGGGCGCGTCGAGGAAGGACGCCTCCACGGCGTTCTTCGCCAGGGCCGCGACCCCGCGGTGGTCCAGCTCCAGCAGCCGGGCGGCCACCGCGTACTCGGTGTTGAGGTCGGTGCCGAACATGGGCGGGTCGTCGCTGTTGACGGTGACCAGGACGCCCGCCTCGACCATGCGCCGTATCGGGTGCTCGTCGAGGGTGGCGACCGCGCGGGTGGCGATGTTGGAGGTCGGGCACACCTCCAGCGGGATGCGGTGCTCGGCCAGGTGCTCCAGCAGCCGCGCGTCGCCCGCCGCGCTCGTGCCGTGGCCGATCCGCTCGGCGCCCAGTTCGCGCAGCGCGTCCCACACCGTCTCCGGGCCGGTGGTCTCCCCGGCGTGCGGGACGCTGTGCAGCCCGGCGGCCCTGGCCCGGTCGAAGTACGGCTTGAACTGCGGGCGCGGAACCCCTATCTCGGGCCCGCCGAGGCCGAAGGACACCAGGCCGTCGGGCCGCAGGTCCACCGCCATCCGCGCGGTCTCCTCCGCGGAGACCAGACCCGCCTCGCCCGGGATGTCGAAGCACCAGCGCAGCGTCACCCCCAGCTCCGCCTCGGCCGCCTTGCGCGCGTCCTCGATCGCCGCCATGAACTCCCGGTCCGGGATGCCCCGCCGGGTCGAGCTGTACGGGGTCACGGTCAGCTCGGCGTAGCGCACGTTCTGCCGCGCCATGTCCCGCGCCACCTCGAAGGTGAGCAGGCGTACGTCCTCGGCGTCCCGGATGAGGTCGACGACCGACAGGTAGACCTGGATGAAGTGCGCGAAGTCCCGGAAGCTGAAGTAGTCCGCGAGCGCCTCCGGGTCGGCCGGGACCGCCGAGTCCGGGTGCCGCGCGGCCAGCTCAGCCACGATCCGCGGGGATGCCGATCCCACGTGGTGGACGTGCAGTTCGGCCTTCGGCAGCCCGGCGATGAAGGTGTCGAGCCCGCCTGCGGCGGCGCTGTCGGGCATGCGGATCCTCCTGGGAGCGGGTGGCGGGCACCGGCTGCGGTGCCGCCTCATCGTAGAACGCCGCCGCCGCGGCGCGTGCGGCCCGCCGGTGAACGCGCAGGTGGGAACGGGCGGAGAGGGGTTCTTCCCGGGGCCGGCACCGCGTAACCGAACGGCAATATCCGAAAACTTGTTGGGGGACGTCCGTTCTGTCAGGATCAGCGGTCGATCCGGTCATTGGCCACGCGTCGGGCTCCGGGCGGTGTACGGCGCGCAGGACGGTTCGCGCGATCCGCGCGACGGCACGACCGGAAGGCACCCCCATGCAGCGTCACGACCCCCTGCCCGGATCCCCGCCAGGCCCCGTGCGCGACGCCCTGCGGCGCAGCCTGGCCGGCGGCCGCGCCGCGACCGGCCGCCGCACCCTGCTGCGCGCCGCCGGACTCGGCGCGGCCGGCGCCGCGGGGCTGGGCGGCCTGGCCGGGTGCGGCATCCCCGCCGCCCGCCGCACCGGCGACGGCACCGCGTCCGACGACCGCTCGGCGCGCGAGCACACCGTCGCCTTCTCCAACTGGACCGAGTACGTCGACGTGTCGGACGACGGCAGGCACCGTCCGACGCTGGAGGCCTTCACCCGGCGCACCGGCATCACCGTGAAGTACACCGAGGACATCAACGACAATGTCGAGTTCTTCGGCAAGATCAAGCCCCAGCTCGCCGCGGGCCAGGACACCGGACGCGACCTGATCGTGCTCACCGACTGGCTGGCCGCCCGGCTCATCCGCCTCGGCTGGGTCCAGCCGCTGAACCCGGCCAACCTGCCGCACGCCTTCGCCAATCTCGAACAGCGCTTCCGCACCCCCGACTGGGATCCCGGCCGCGCCTACTCCTACCCCTGGCAGGGCACCGCCACCTGCATCGCCTACAACCGCAGGGCGACCGGCGGGCGGGCCGTCACCTCCGTCTCCCAGCTGCTCGACGACCCCGCGCTCAAGGGCCGGGTGGCCCTGCTGTCGGAGATGCGCGACACCGTCGGCATGGTGCTGCTGGAAATGGGCCACTCGCCCGAGCACGTCACCGACGACGCGTACGACGCGGCGCTCGCCCGGATCCAGCAGGCCGTCGACCGGGGCCAGATCCGCCGTTTCACCGGCAACGACTACACCGACGGGCTCAGCAAGGGCGACATCGCCGCGTGCCTGGCCTGGGCCGGCGACCTGGTGCAGCTGCGGCTGGACGACCCGGCGATCGCGTACGCCTTCCCGGCGACGGGCTTCCTGTTCTCCACCGACAACCTGCTCGTCCCGGCCGGTGCCCGGCACAAGGCCAACGCCGAGCGGCTCATCGACTACTACTACGAGCCGCAGGTCGCCGCCCAGGTGTCCGCGTACATCGCCTACGTCTGCCCGGTGGCGGGCGTGAAGCCCTACCTCGCGAAGATCGACCCCGCGCTGGCGGACAACCCGCTGATCCTCCCGGACGCGGCGATGGACGCGACCTCGCACGCCTTCCGCACCCTCAGCGAGGCCGAGGAAACCCGCTACGAGAAGAAGTTCTCCACGCTCATCGGCGCCTGACCGGAGGGGATTACGCCATGACCACCGCACGCACCGGCATGCCCGGCGACGCCGTACGCCTCACCGCGCTCGGCAAGTCCTACGGGTCGTTCACCGCCGTCCACCCGCTCGACCTGGCCGTGCCCGCCGGGTCCTTCTTCGCGCTGCTCGGCGCCTCCGGCAGCGGCAAGACCACCACCCTGCGGATGATCGCGGGCCTGGAGGAGCCGACCACCGGCACCGTCGCGCTCGGCGGCCGGGACGTCACCGCGCTGCCGCCGCACCGCCGCCCGGTGAACACCGTCTTCCAGAACTACGCGCTCTTCCCGCACCTGGACGTGCACGAGAACGTCGCCTTCGGGCTGCGCCGCCGCGGGGTGCGCGACGTGCGGCGGCAGGTCGCGGAGATGCTGGAGCTGGTGCAGCTCGAAGGCCTCGCCCGGCGCCGCCCGCACCAGCTCAGCGGCGGTCAGCAGCAGCGGGTCGCGCTGGCCCGCGCGATCGTCAACAAGCCCGAGGTGCTGCTCCTCGACGAGCCGCTCGGCGCTCTCGACCTCACCCTGCGCCGCCGTATGCAGCTCGAACTCAAACGCATCCAGACCGAGGTCGGCATCACCTTCGTGCACGTCACGCACGACCAGGAGGAGGCCCTGACGATGGCCGACACCGTCGCGGTGATGAACGCCGGCCGCATCGAGCAGCAGGGCACCCCCGCCGGGCTCTACGAGAACCCCGAATCCACCTTCGTCGCCAACTTCCTCGGCACCTGCAACCTGCTCCCCGTTGAGGTCACCGGCACCGCGGGCGCCGACCTCACGCTCGCCACCGCCGCCGGGCCGCTCGCCGTGCCCGCCGCCCGCTGCCGCGCGGCGGCCGGCCGCGGCACCAGGGTGCTCGCCGGGGTGCGGCCGGAGAAGATCACCCTCGTCCACGCCGACGACGAGGCCGCGATACCCGCCGGCCGCAACCGGATCGCGGGCCGCGTCACCGGTTCCCGCTTCACCGGCGCCGCCACCCAGTTCACCGTGGACGCCCCGGGCCTGGCGGCCCTGCACGCCGTGCTGCCGAACGTCGACCACGACCCGCGGATCGTCCCCGGCGCCCCTGTCGTCCTGCACTGGAACCCCGCGCACACCTTCGGCCTCGACGCCGCCCAGGACGCGGGCGCCGGACGCGAGCCCGGCGGCGACGCGGGCGCGGACACCGCCACCGGCGCCCTGGGCGGCGCCGAGGGCCTGGAGGCCGCCGTATGAGCCCCGCCGCCGCGCTGCGGCGCAGGCTGACGCCCTATCTGCTGCTGCTCGCCGGGGTGGGCTGGCTGCTGGTGTTCTTCGTGGCGCCGATGGTCTACCAGGCCTCGACGTCCGTCCAGACCGGCTCGCTGGAGCAGGGCTTCACCGTCACCTGGCACTTCGCCACCTACTGGGACGCGCTGCACGCCTACTGGCCGCACTTCGTGCGCTCGCTGCTCTACGCGGCCCTGGCGACCGCGGCCTGCCTGGCGATCGGCTACCCGCTCGCGTACATGATCGCCTTCCGCGCCGGGCGCCGGCGCAACGCCGTCCTGGTGCTCGTCGTCGCGCCCTTCCTCACCAGCTTCCTGATCCGCACGCTGGCCTGGGAGACGATCCTGTCCGACCAGGGCCCGGTGGTGCGGCTGCTGAACGCCGTGCACGTCCTGGACGTCACCTCGTGGCTCGGCGTCACCGAGGGCCACCGGGTGCTCGCCACGCCGCTCGCTGTGGTGTGCGGCCTGACCTACAACTTCCTGCCCTTCATGATCCTGCCGCTCTACACCTCGCTGGAACGCATCGACGCCCGGCTGCACGAGGCCGCGGGCGACCTGCACGCCACACCGCTGGCCACCTTCCGCACCGTGACCCTCCCGCTGTCCATGCCGGGCGTCGTCGCGGGCACGCTGCTCACCTTCATCCCGGCCTGCGGCGACTACATCAACGCCGAACTGCTCGGCTCCACCAACGACAAGATGATCGGCAACGTCATCCAGGCGCAGTTCCTGCGGGTGCTCGACTACCCCACGGCCGCCGCCCTGTCCTTCCTGCTGATGGCCGCCATCCTCGCCGTCGTCACCCTGCACATCCGCCGGGCCGGCACCGAGGAGCTGGTGTGACGCGCCCGCGCCCGCTGCGCTGGGCCCGCCGCAACGCCGTCGTCGTCGCCGGGACCCTCGCGCTGTGCTACCTGATCCTGCCCAACCTCGTCGTGCTCGCCTACTCCTTCAACAAGCCCCGCGGCCGCTACAACTACACCTGGAACCACTTCTCCACCGACGCCTGGCAGCACCCCTGCGCGCCCGCCGGGATGTGCGCCTCGCTGTCGCTGAGCCTGCGGCTCGCCGTCTGCGCCACGGCCGGCGCCACACTGCTGGGCACCATGACCGCCTTCGCGCTGGCCCGCCACCGCTTCCGCGGCCGCTCCGCCGTCAACCTGCTGATCTTCCTGCCGCTGGCGATGCCCGAGGTCGTGATGGGCGCCTCGCTCGGCACGCTCTTCCTCAACATGCGGATCGCCTTCGGCTTCGGCACGCTGCTGATCGCGCACGTCATGTTCTGCCTGAGCTTCGTCGTCGTCGCCGTCAAGGCCCGGCTCGCCGGGCTCGACCCGCTGCTCGAACAGGCCGCCCAGGACCTCTACGCCACCCCCGCGCAGACCTTCCGGCACGTCACCCTGCCGCTCGCCGCCCCGGGCATCGCGGCCGGCGCGCTGCTCTCCTTCGCGCTGTCCTTCGACGACTACATCGTCACCAGCTTCAACGCGGGCAGCGCGGTGACCTTCCCGATGTTCGTCTGGGGCTCGGCCCAGCGCGGCACGCCCGTGCAGGTGAACGTCATCGGCACGGCCGTCTTCCTGCTCGCGGTGCTGCTGGTGGTCGCCGGGCAGCTGGTCGCGGGCCGCCGCCGCGGGGGAGCGGACCGGGCCGCCGGGCACGGTGTGAGCCGCGTCACTACCAGTCGGTAGGAGAACCCGCGTAAGAGCCGCCGCCCCGCCCGCTCTCGTCCAGTGACGGATGTGCGCCACGCGGCAGAAGGAGGAGCGGGCATGTGCAGCGCCGGAGCGAGGAGCGCGGTCGACTGGCTGGTGTCGGCGGCACACGACCCGGCGGCCGTCCGCCGGGAATGGGAGAACAACCCGCTGGGGGTCGTCCTGCTGCCCGCCGGGCGGCTGTGGGACGTCCTGATCCTGCGCGGGGAGCTGGGCCACCCCACGCTCGACGTCCTGACCGGACTCGCCGGCCGGCCCGGCCCCGTGCTCGCCGACTTCGGCGACACCCGGCTCGGCTTCTTCGTGCCCGCGGGCACCACCGACCGCTGGCTGGCCGGCGGGGTGCGCGGGCTCGGCAGCGGCGCCTGGATCGTCGTCCCCTACCCCGGCCGCCCCACCGGCGGGGTGCGCTGGCTCGTCCCGCCGGACGGCACCGGGCACCTCACCGACCCGGAGGCGCTGGAGGCCGCGATGCACGAGGCGGCCGCGCAGCTCGCGGGCGGCTGACGCCCGCGCCCCGTACCCGCGCCCCGTACCCACGGCTCCTCGCCGCGCGCGCGTACCCGTACGGCGGCGTGCGCCGCGTGGTGCTTGAGGCGCGCTGCCCGCGCGGTGAGACTGGCGGGACGACGACGGCGACGCAGGAGGGGCCGGCAGTGACACACCCGCAGCCGCAGCGCATCACCCACCGGATCGCCGGGCGCCCCTGGACCGGCCCCGCCGCACGCCAGGGCGACGTCCACGACCCCGCGACCGGCGCCGTCACCGGGCGCGTCGACCTCGCCTCGGCCGACGTCGTCGACGAGGCGGTGGCCGTGGCGCTCGCCGCCTTCGCCGACTGGCGGCACGCCTCCGTCGCCCGCCGCAGCGCCGTCCTGTTCGCCTTCCGCGAGCTGGTGGCCGCCCGCCGCGAGGAGCTGGCCGCCGTCGTCGTCGCCGAGCACGGCAAGATCCACGCCGACGCGCTCGGCGAGATCGCCCGCGGCCTGGAGGTCGTCGAGTACGCGTGCGGCATCCCGCACCTGCTCAGGGGCGGCTACACCGAGCAGGCCTCCACCGGCGTCGATGTCTACTCGCTGCGCCAGCCGCTCGGCCCGGTCGCCGTCGTCTCGCCGTTCAACTTCCCCGCGATGGTGCCGATGTGGTTCTTCCCGATCGCGATCGCCGCGGGCAACACCGTCGTCGTCAAACCCTCCGAGAAGGACCCCTCGGCGGCGAACCTGCTGGCGGAACTGTGGCGCGAGGCGGGGCTGCCGGACGGCGTCCTCAACGTCGTGCACGGCGACGCCGAGGCCGTCGACCGGCTGCTGGAGCACCCGGACGTCAAGGCCGTCTCGTTCGTCGGCTCCACCCCGGTCGCCCGGCACGTCCACGAGACCGCCGCCCGGCACGGCAAGCGCGTCCAGGCGCTCGGCGGCGCCAAGAACCACATGCTCGTCCTGCCCGACGCCGACCTCGACCTCGCCGCGGACGCCGCCGTCAACGCCGGGTACGGCGCCGCGGGGGAGCGCTGCATGGCCGTGTCGGTGCTGGTCGCCGTGGACCCGGTCGGCGACGAGCTGGTCGCACGGGTCAAGCGGCGTATCGCCGGGCTCACCGTCGGTCCGGGCTCCGCGCCCGAGTCGCACATGGGCCCGCTCATCACCGGCGCCCACCGCGACCGCGTCACCTCCTACCTGGACGCCGGGGTCGCCGCGGGCGCCGAACTCGCCGTCGACGGCCGCAAGCACCCGCTGTCCCGCGCCGCCCGGGACGGCGGCTTCTGGCTCGGCCCCACCCTCTTCGACCACGTCCGCCCCGGCATGCCGGTCTACGACGACGAGATCTTCGGCCCCGTGCTCAGCGTCGTCCGCGTCGCCTCGTACGACGAGGGCCTCGCCCTGATCAACGCCAACCCGTACGGCAACGGCACCGCGCTCTTCACCAACGACGGCGGCGCCGCCCGGCGCTTCCAGCACGAGGTCGAGATCGGCATGGTCGGCATCAACGTGCCCATCCCGGTGCCCGTCGCCTACTACTCCTTCGGCGGCTGGAAGGCCTCGCTCTTCGGCGACACGCACGCCTACGGCGAGGACGGCGTCCGCTTCTTCACCCGCACCAAAGCCGTCACCCAGCGCTGGCCGGACCCCTCACACGGCGGGATCAACCTCGGATTCCCCACCCACACCTGACTCCCCGCTCTCGGGGCCCGATCCGCCCCGTCCCGTTCGTCCGCCTTCCGGGCCCGGCCCGCCCCCGCCCGCGCCCGCCGCCACCGCCAGCACCCGGGCCGCCGCCACGACCGACAGCAGCGACGCCGCCAGGCACCAGCTCGCCACCACGTCCAGCGGCCAGTGGTAGCCGTGCCACACCAGCCCCGCGCCCACCCCCGCGGCCAGCAGCAGCGCCACCGCGTACAGCGCCCGGCGCAACACCGCCCGTCCGACCGCAGGCAGCACCAGCAGCGCCGCGCAGCCCACCGCCACCGACGAGGTCGCCGTGTGGCCGGACGGGAAGAAGCCCGCGTAGCCGTCCGGCCCGAGCCGCAGCTTGCCCGGCGCGGGCCGCGCCACCGCCGACTTCACCTGCCCCACCACCAGCGGCACCAAGGCCATCGCCAGCACCGCAGCCAGCGGCGGCAGCCACCACAGCGGCAGCCCGGACCGCCGCCCGCGCACCCCCGCGGCCACCACCGCCGCGAGCAGCAGCGGCACCGCCACCTGCACGTTGCCGACGTCCGAGAGCACCTGCGCCGGGCCGGTCAGCGCCGGATGCGCCGCCGCCGCGCGCTGGAACCAGCCGAGCACCGCCCAGTCCCGCGCCACCAGCCGGCCACCGCCGGACACCTGCGCGGTGAGCACGACGAAGAGCGC
Organism: Streptomyces sp. NPDC004031; assembly: GCF_053604375.1. Lineage (NCBI taxonomy): Bacteria > Bacillati > Actinomycetota > Actinomycetes > Kitasatosporales > Streptomycetaceae > Streptomyces > Streptomyces sp. NPDC004031. The sequence continues at coordinate 71,575 of NZ_JBSGHL010000018.1, forward strand.
GACACCGGCACAGAAGACGACGGCGAGCGCGGTCAGGACGCGCGCGGGACCGCCGCTCGGGGAATTCCGGGGGCTGCCGGCGCCATGGGCGCCCAAGGCAGCAGAATGCCGCCCCGGAACAGGGGGGAGAGCTCCGGGGCGGCCAGGGCGACCGCCGAACCGCCCGTCCCGGGGGGTGTGGGACGAACGGCCGACCGATCGGCGAGGTGTGCCGGGCCCACCTGCGAACCCGGCGGTTTCGTGCGCGAGGGCACTGCCGTACCGGCGATGGGGAATCGCCGGGCCGTTGCCGCTCTTCGCCGGATCCACCGGAACCGGCTGCGAGCGGGGTGTTCGCAAGAAACGGTAGGGCACCGCGAGGGGGCCGGACAGCCCGATCACCCGTCCGCCATCAGGCCCGCACACCTTCTTCACGACCCGCCGTCTCCCGCTCGCATCCGTCCGCGCGGCGCCGCCGCACCCGGCCCAAGGGCGCGCTCGCGCCCCAGCTCACACCCCGTGCCGGGCGGTGTGCCCGGCCCGCGGCGCGTCCCCCGGCGCCGGGCCCACCCCGCGCCGGGCCACTTCCGTGCCGGGCTCACACCGCCCCGGCGAAGGCCTCCTCGATGATGCCGAGACCCTCCTCCAGCAGATCCTCCCCGATGACCAGCGGCGGCAGGAAACGCAGCACGTTCCCGTACGTCCCGCACGTGAGCACCACCAGCCCGGCCGCGTGGCAGGCCTTGGCCACGGCCGTCGTCAGGGCCGCGTCCGGCTCCTTCGTGCCCGGCCGCACCAGCTCGACCGCGATCATCGCACCGCGCCCGCGCACCTCCCCGATCGCCGGGTACTTCTCCTGCAGCGCGCGCAGCCGCGGCGTCATCACCTCGCCGATCCGCCGCGCCTTCGCCGGCAGGTCCAGCTCCTTCATCGTCGCGATCGCGCCCAGCGCCGCCGCGCACGCCACCGGGTTGCCGCCGTAGGTGCCGCCCAGACCGCCCGAGTGCGCCGCGTCCATGATCTCCGCGCGCCCGGTCACCGCGGCGAGCGGCAGCCCGCCCGCGATGCCCTTCGCGGTCGTGATGAGATCCGGCACCACGCCCTCGTCCTCGCACGCGAACCACTGCCCCGTCCGGCAGAAGCCGGTCTGGATCTCGTCCGCGACGAAGACGATCCCGTTGTCCTTCGCGAACTGCGCCATCCGCGGCAGGAAGCCGCGCGCCGGCACGATGAAACCGCCCTCGCCCGCGATCGGCTCGATCACGATCGCCGCCACGTGCTCCGCGCCGATCTGCTTGGTGATGACGTCGATCGCCTGCGCGGCCGCCTCCTCGGCGGCATGCTCCGGCCCGGTCAGCCAGCGGTAGCCGTACGCCAGCGGCACCCGGTACACCTCCGGCGCGAAGGGCCCGAAGCCCTCCTTGTACGGCATGTTCTTCGCCGTCAGCGCCATCGTGAGGTTGGTGCGCCCGTGGTAGCCGTGGTCGAAGACGACGACCGCGGGCCGCTTGGTGTAGGCGCGGGCGATCTTCACCGCGTTCTCCACCGCCTCGGCGCCGGAGTTGAACAGCGCGGACTTCTTGGCGTGGTCGCCCGGCGTCAGCGCGTTGAGCTGCTCGGCGACCTCGACGTAGCCCTCGTAGGGGGTGATCATGAAACAGGTGTGGGTGAAGTCGGCGAGCTGCGCCGACGCCCGCCGCACCACCTCCGGCGCGCTGTTGCCCACCGACGTCACGGCGATGCCCGAGCCGAAGTCGATCAGCCGGTTGCCGTCCACGTCCTCCACGACACCGCCGCCCGCGCGTGTCACGAACACCGGCAGCGTCACGCCCACCCCGTCCGCGACCGCCGCCGACTTCCGCCCCAGCAACTCCCGCGACCGCGGCCCCGGCACCTCGGTGACCAGCCTGCGCTCCTGCGGCAATCCGCCCATGACGCCCACTCTCCTCGATTCCCTCACCAGCGACCCATCCGGACCCTCCCCGCGAGGCTAGGCTCCCCCTCCCCGCCCCCGCATACGCCGAACGGTCACACTCCCCGGCGAGTCTTCGCCGCAACGGCCAGTGCCCGCCGCCCCCGCGGCGGGTGCCGTCCGGCCAAGATCCTTTCGTCCGGCGTAGCGGTGCGACTACATTGTGCGCATCGGGCGGCGACGAGGGGCAGACGCGCCATGGAAGCCATGGATTACGAGGGCAGGCAGCGCCACGGCCGCGATCGGCCCGGCGGCGGGCCGCCGCCTCCTCCCGCCGTCCCACCGCGGCCGGTCAACTCCCCGGTGCCGCGTCCCGCCACGCCCCCGCCCGCGCCGGCCAAGGCTCCGCCCGCCTCGGCCCTCGAACGCTGGCTGCACACACCACGGGCGGTCGACGCCCCCGGTATCTACGGATTCGGGCACACGCCCCGTCCCGCGCCGGATCCGGGGCAGCCCTCGGCGCGACGGCTGCTCGGCGGCGCGGTCCTGACCCTGCTGGTCGGCCTCTTTGTCTGGTCGTTGTTCCGCGACGGCTACTTCGACTTCTGGATCTGGCCCGTCATATGGTTCACCCCCGACCACTGGCGCAGCGGGGCCGGGACCGACACGCATGCCTTCAACGTCGCCACGCGGCTGTGGGCTGCCGTCTGCACGTTCCTCCTTGCGTGGATCTGCGCCAGGATCGGCAACTGGGGCCAGGTGTGGCGGCGTTTCGCGGTCCCGGTGCTGCGTCGGCTCGTCACCGACGACGAGGAGACGTCCGCGCCCGCGCAAGGGACCCCCGACCTCGTCCAGTGGCCCGATCTGCGGGCGGTGAACGAGCATGCGCTCGCCGACCGGCTCACCGGTGAGGTGCGGGTCGGGCGGATGAACGACGTGGACTACGTGCGGATCAGCCGCGCCTGGTCGGTCGCCAGGGCGGGGGCCGGGGGAGTCGCCGCCTTCGGGGACGCGGTGCTGCGGGAGGGCGCCGAGGCGTTCACGCATCCGTCGGGCGAGCGGGACCTGCCGCGCCGGGCCGCGCCGCACGACCTGCTGGCGCGGCAGGTGCGCATCGGCCGCGGCACCGACGCCGAGCGCAACCCGTACCAGCACCGGGGCTCCGGTATCGCGCTCGACCCGGCGCTGCTGGGCACCGGGCTCCTGGTGGTCGGCCCCTCGGGGTCGGGCAAGACCCGGCTGGTGGTGCGCCCGGTCGCGGAGTCGATGTGCCTTCAGGCGCTGACCGGTCAGGCCGCGGTGGTGGTGGTCGGTACGGCGGGGGCGGAGCTCGGTTCGGCCGACGCGTACGACGTCGTCATCGGCCTCGCCGATCCCGCCTCCCGCTACGACCTCGACCTCTACGGCAGCGACGACCCCGATGTGGCGGCGGGAACGTTGGCCGAGGCGCTCGTCGACGGCCCCGGCGCGGGTCAGCAGGACGTACGCCGGGCGGCGACCGCGCTCGGCCAGGTCCTCGGCCCGTTCCACGCGGCCTTCGGCCGCTTCCCCGCTGTCCCGGAGCTGCGCGAGCTGCTCGACGGCGTCCCGCACGCCTTCGCGGCGCTGCGCCAGGCGCTGGACGCGGCGGGTGCCCCGGGGCTGGTCAGGGAACTGGACGCCCGGGAGCGGCAGCGGGCGCAGCGCGGCGACATCGCCGCGCAGCTCGCCGACCGGATCGCGCTGCTCGACCGTCCGGCCTTCGCCGGGTTCTTCGACGTGACGGGCCGGTCGCGGCCGTTCACGATGCGGGCGCTGGAGCACCCGGTACGGGTCCGTATCGATCTGCCCGCACGCGGTCATACCGAGGCGGCACGCATCCTGGTGCGGCTCGTGCTCGCGCAGTTCACGGCCGCGATGAGCGCGCGGCGCGACCGGTCGCTGTTCGCCTGTCTCGTCCTCGACGACGCCGCCCACGCGGTCGGCGCGGAGTCCGTGCGCGGTTTCGCCCGGCTGCGTTCGGCGAACGCCGGGGTCGTCCTGGCGCTCCGGACGCTGGACGAGGTGCCGGACGACCTGCGGACGGCGCTGGTCGCGGCGATGGGCTGCCGGATGGTCATGTCCGGGGTCACCACCTGGGACGGCAAGCGCTTCGCCGAGGCGTGGGGCACGGCCTGGGTGCAGACCAGGGACGTCACGCGTACCCCCGACCAGTCGGGGGGCTTCACCCGCCGTCTCACCCGCGGTGTCCGCAAGGTCTTCACCGGGGAAGCGGTCACCACCGAGTCGGTGACCGTCAGGGAGGTGGAGCGGGAGCGGTGGTCGGCTTCGGATCTGGCGAACAGCGTGCCCGCCGGGCACGCGGTCGTGTCGTTCACCACGACCGCGGGTGAGAGCGCGCCGCCGGTGCTGGTGGATCTGTGGGGGTGACGGGGACGGGGCGGGTGGTGCGGCACAATTGCGGGGGGCGGCCACTTCCGGTCGGCCGAACGTCCAGCGATTGCCGGTACTGGTCCGTATGCCCCTCACCCTCGCGTCTCTCGCGCAGCACTCGGCGCTGAAGCTCACCGTTCTCACCGGCGGGGACCGGCTGGACACCGAGGTGCGCTGGGTGCACACCAGCGAGCTGGACGACCCGGGACCGTATCTGGAGGGCGGCGAGCTGCTGCTCACGACGGGGCTCGCGCTCGACGTGGGGGATCCGGAGTCGCTGCGCGGGTATGTGCGGCGGCTGACCGGCGCCCGTGTGGTGGGGCTCGGCTTCGGGGTCGGGGTCGGGCACGACACGGTGCCGGACGCGCTCGTGGAGGCGGCGGCGCAGGCGGGGCTGCCGCTGCTGGAGGTGCCGCGCCGGACGCCGTTCATCGCGATCAGCAAGACCGTCTCGGCCGCGCTGGCCGCCGACCGCTACAAGGCGGTGACCGCGGGCTTCGAGGCCCAGCGGGACCTGACCCGCGCCGCCCTCGCCCCGGACGGCCCCACCGCGCTGCTCGCCCGCCTGGCCGGGCACCTCGACGGCTGGGCCGCGCTCTACGACGCGTCGGGCGCGGTGCTGGCCGCGGCCCCGGAGTGGGCGGGGAAGCGGGCGGCCCGGCTGGGCGCCGACGTGGAGCGGATGCGGGAGATCCAGGGGCCGGCGGGCGCCGCGGTGGCGGGGCCCGCGGGGTGCGAGGACCGGGTGGAGATCCAGTCGCTGGGCACCGCGCGCCGCCCGCGCGGCTATCTGGCCGTCGGCACGGAGAGCCGTCTGGACACCTCGGCGCGCTATGTCGTCAACGCGGCGGTCGCGCTGCTGACGCTGTCCCTTGAGCAGTCCCGCACCCTCCAGGAGGCGCACGTCCGGCTGGCCGCCGCGGTGCTGCGGATGCTGCTCGCGGGCGAGGCCGGGCACGCCCGGAGCACCGCGGGCGACCTCTACGGCGCGCTGCTCGACCACCCGGTGCGGGTGATGGTCGCCGAGCCCGCGGACGACCGGCTCGGGATCGAGGCGCTGGCCCGGCTCGCCGAGCAGGTGGACGCGACCGCTGCGCGCTCGGGCGAGCCGCTGCTGACCGTCCACGACGGCGCCCGGCTGCTGCTGCTCGCCGCCGAGGACGCCACGGTGCTGGCCGCGGCGGCGGATCTCGCGGAGGCGGAGGACGCGCTGTCGGCGGGGCTGTCGGCGGCGGTGCCGCCGGAGGAGGTCCCGGAGGCGTACCGGCAGGCGGAGCGGGCGCTGGCCGTCGCGGTGCGCCGGGGGCGCAACCTGGTCGAGCACGGCGAGGTCGGGGCGGGTTCGGTGGTGCCGCTGCTCGCGGCCGACGCCGTACGCGCCTTCGCCGAGGGGCTGCTGCGGCCGCTGCGCGAGCACGACGCGACGTCCCGGGGCGACCTGGTGGCGTCGCTGCGCGCCTGGCTGTCGCACCACGGGCAGTGGGACGCGGCGGCGGCCGACCTCGGCGTCCACCGGCACACCCTGCGCTACCGGATGCGGCGGGTGGAGGAGATCCTCGGCTGCTCGCTCGACGACCCGGACGTGCGGATGGAGCTGTGGCTCGCCCTGAAGACCGAGGAGGGGACGGACGGCTGAGCAGCCCGCTCCCGGGCGCCGCTACGGCGTCCCGGTGGAGCCGGCCGGATCCGCCGAGCCCGTCGGGTCCGTGCCCGAACCGCCCGTAGCCGCCGCCCGCCGGGCTGCCAGGTCCCAGGAGAGCTTCACCGTCAGCCCCGCCTCCGCTCCGGCCTCCGCGATGACGCCGAGCAGCTGGCCCGACTTCACCGCGAGCTTGAGGCCGAACTCGACCTCGAAGGAGTCCGGGGCGCCTGCCGCGCCGCCCTCGGTGACGGTCTCTGCGGCCCACCGGCCGACCGCGCGGACGGTGTCGCGTACGCCGTCGAGGGTGAGGGTGACGGCGGAGCCGGCGGCCGCGGCGCGCGACCGGATGCCGACGTCGCTGAAGGCGCCCGAGCCGTCGGGGTTCTGGAAGGGCACCTGGCCGACGACCTCGGCCCGTACCTCCGTGCCGTCGCCCAGCGCGATCGTGACCGTCTCCGCCATGTGCGTGCCCCCTCCGCCGTCCGGGCGGCCAGGATAGGGGCGGCGGCGGGGCGGCGGGGGCGGCTTCGGCCGGGTTCGCCGCGGGAAGGGGACCGTACCGGACGCTGAGGCGCTGGCCAGAGCGTCACGTGCATGCGCGTCGGTACTCCGCTGTGGACAACATCCGCGCCCGGCCGCGGTGTCTACCGTGGGGCCCGGCGTGCGACACCCCCGACAGGAAGGCGGAACCCACCGTGACGAGCGTGGCGACGGCGGAACCGTACGCGTTCTGGCTGGCCGGCACCCGGGCCACCGGCCGGGACGCCTTCGACGTGACGAGCCCCTGGGACGGCTCGGCCGTCGGCCGGGTGAGCGTGCCGGACGAGGCGCAGGTGGACGCGGCGGTCGCGGCGGCGGCCGGGGCCCACCGGGCCTTCGAGGCGACCCCGGCGCATGTGCGGGCCGCGGCGCTGGACCACGTCTCGCGGCGGCTGGCCGAGCGTGCCGAGGAGGCCGCGCGGCTGATCACCGCGGAGAACGGCAAGCCGCTGAAGTGGGCCCGCGGCGAGGTCGGCCGCGCGGTGTCGGTCTTCCGCTGGGCGGCGGAGGAGGCCCGCCGCTTCAACGCGGGCGAGGCGCAGCGGCTGGACACCGACCCCGGCGGCGTGGGGCGGCTCGCGCTGACCCGGCGCTTCGGGCACGGGCCGGTGCTGGGCATCGCGCCGTTCAACTTCCCGCTGAACCTGGTGGCGCACAAGGTCGCCCCGGCGCTCGCGGCGGGCGTCCCGATCATCGTCAAGCCCGCGCCCGCGACCCCGCTGTCCGCGCTGCTGCTCGGCGAGATCCTGGCGGAGACCGAGGGGCTGCCGGCGGGCGCGTGGAGCGTGCTGCCAGTGCCGAACGACCGGATGCCCGCGCTGGTGCAGGACCCACGGCTGCCGGTGATCTCCTTCACCGGCTCCGACACGGTGGGCCACGCCATCGCCGACTCGGTGCCGCGCAAGCACGTCACGCTGGAGCTGGGCGGCAACGCGGCGGCCGTGGTGCTGGCCGACTGGTCCTCGGAGGAGGACCTGGAGTGGGCGGCGTCGCGCATCGCGACCTTCGCGAACTACCAGGGCGGCCAGTCCTGCATCTCGGTGCAGCGGGTCGTCGCCGACGCGGCCGTCTACGACGCGCTGGCCGAGCGCGTCGTGGCCAAGGTCCGGGCCCAGGCCACCGGCGACCCGTCCGACGCCGCGACCGACGTCGGCCCGCTGGTGAGCGAGGCCGCGGCGGTACGGGTCGCGCAGTGGGTGGACGACGCCGTGGCCAAGGGCGCGACGCTGCTGGCCGGCGGCAGCCGGGACGGCGCGAGCTACGCGCCCACCGTGCTGGCCGACCTGCCGCCGGACGCGGTGCTGGCCACCGAGGAGGTGTTCGGGCCCGTGCTGTCACTGCACCGGGTGAACGGCGCCGACGAGGCCTTCGCCGCCGTCAACGACTCCCGTTTCGGCCTCCAGGCCGGGGTCTTCACGCACGACCTGCAACTGGCCTTCCGCGCCCACCGCGAACTGGAGGTCGGCGGCGTGGTCATCGGCGACGCGCCCTCCTACCGCGCCGACCAGATGCCGTACGGCGGGGTGAAGGACTCCGGCAGCGGGCGCGAGGGCGTGCGCTTCGCGATGGAGGATTACACCTACGAGCGGGTCCTGGTGCTCACCGGCCTGGATCTGTGAGGGCTCTCTGCCGCGGGCGGCGGGCGGGGCGCTGACGGCTCGTCTGGTGAGGTTGCCGGAATTCGGGTAGTACGGACTGGTAGCACCGGTTGGGAACCGGCTACCCGGAGGTGACGCACCCGTGTCCGCACCCGCCACAGCACCCAAGGTCACCGAGCGTGAGGCCCGTCAGGTCGCAGAGGCCGCCCGCGAGCAGGACTGGCACAAGCCGAGCTTCGCCAAGGAGATGTTCCTCGGCCGTTTCCGGCTCGACCTGATCCACCCGTATCCGCAGCCCGCGCCGGAAGCCGCGGCCAGGGGCGAGGAATTCCTGGCCCGGCTGCGGGAGTTCTGCGAGACGTCGGTCGACGGCGCCCTCATCGACCGCGAGGCCCGCATCCCGGACGAGACGATCCGGGGCCTGAAGGAACTGGGCGCCCTCGGGATGAAGATCGACCCCGCGTACGGCGGCCTCGGCCTCACCCAGGTGTACTACAACAAGGCGCTGGCCCTGGTGGGCTCGGCGAGCCCCGCGGTCGGCGCGCTGCTGTCGGCCCACCAGTCGATCGGCGTACCGCAGCCGGTGAAGATGTTCGGCACCGAGGAGCAGAAGCAGGCCTTCCTGCCGCGCTGCGCCCGCACCGACATCAGCGCCTTCCTGCTCACCGAGCCCGACGTCGGCTCGGACCCCGCCAGGCTCGCCACCCGGGCGGTGCCCGACGGCGACGACTACGTGCTGGACGGCGTGAAGCTGTGGACGACCAACGGCGTCGTGGCCGACCTGCTGGTCGTCATGGCCCGCGTCCCGGAGTCCGAGGGGCACAAGGGCGGCATCTCGGCCTTCGTCGTCGAGGCGGACTCGCCGGGCATCACCGTGGAGCACCGCAACGCCTTCATGGGGCTGCGCGGCATCGAGAACGGCGTCACGCGCTTCCACCAGGTGCGGGTGCCCGCCGCCAACCGCATCGGGTCCGAGGGCGCCGGGCTGAAGATCGCCCTGACCACCCTCAACACCGGGCGGCTGTCGCTGCCCGCGGGCTGCGTCGGCGCCGCCAAGTGGTGCCTGAAGATCGCCCGGGAGTGGTCCGGCGCCCGCGAGCAGTGGGGCAGGCCGATCGGGCGCCACGAGGCGGTCGGCTCCAAGATCGCGTACATCGCCGCGACGACCTTCGCGCTGGAGGCGGTGCTCGACCTGTCCTCGCAGATGGCCGACGAGGACCGCAACGACATCCGGATCGAGGCAGCCCTCGCCAAGCTCTACGGCTCGGAGGCCGCCTGCCGGATCGCCGACGAGCTGGTGCAGATCCGCGGCGGGCGCGGCTTCGAGACCGCCGACTCGCTCGCGGCGCGCGGGGAGCGCGCGGTGCCCGCCGAGCAGCTGCTGCGCGACCTGCGGATCAACCGCATCTTCGAGGGCTCCACCGAGATCATGCACCTGCTGATCGCCCGGGAGGCCGTCGACGCCCACCTGTCGGTGGCCGGCGACCTCATCGACCCGGACACCTCGCTCAGTGACAAGGCGCGTGCCGGGGCCAAGGCCGGCGGCTTCTACGCGAAATGGCTGCCCAAGCTCGTCGCCGGGCCGGGCCAGCTGCCGAACGCGTACGCCGAGTTCGACGGCCTGGCCACGCACCTGCGGTACGCCGAGCGCGGCTGCCGCAAGCTGGCCCGCTGCACCTTCTACGCCATGTCGCGGTGGCAGGGACGGATGGAGACCAAGCAGAACTTCCTGGCCCGGATCGTCGACATCGGCGCCGAGCTGTTCGCGATCAGCGCCGCATGCGTGCGCGCCCAGCACCTGGCCGCGAGCAGCGACCACGGGCCGCAGGCCCGGCTGCTGGCCGACACCTTCTGCCGGCAGGCGCGGATCCGCACCGACGAGCTGTTCGCCCGGCTGTGGACCAACACCGACGGGCCTGACCGCGCCCTGACCCGGGCGGTGCTCGGCGGCGACACCGAGTGGCTGGAGGCGGGCGTCGTCGACCCCAGCCGCGAGGGGCCGTGGATCGCGGACGCGACGCCGGGCCCGTCGCAGACCCCCGACGTGCACCGGTCGCTGCGCTGAGCTGCGGCTGCCGCGGGTTGTCCACAGGGAGTGCGGGGTGCTGGACGCGGGGTGCTCCGCGCACGACACAATGGCCCCATGACGGACGCTCTCGCAGACCCGCACTACCGCCCGCACGTCACCGGCGACCCGGCGGACGGCCCCCGCGACATCGTGATCCTCGGCTCCACCGGATCCATCGGCACCCAGGCGATCGACCTGGTGCTGCGCAACCCGGACCGCTTCCGTGTGACGGCGCTCTCCGCCGCCGGGAGCCGGGTCGAGCTGCTCGCCGAGCAGGCGCACCGGCTCGGGGTACGCACCGTCGCCGTCTCCGACGAGGCCGCCGTCGGCCCGCTGCGTGAGGCACTCGCCGGGCAGTACGGCGCGGGGGCTGTACTGCCCGAGATCCTCGCGGGGCCGGATGCCGCCACGCAGGTCGCGAGCCTGGAGTGCCACTCGGTGCTCAACGGCATCACCGGCTCCATCGGCCTGCGCCCGACGCTGGCCGCGCTGGAGGCCGGGCGGGTGCTGGTGCTGGCCAACAAGGAGTCGCTGATCGTCGGCGGCCCGCTGGTGAAGGCGCTCGCCAAGCCCGGCCAGATCGTCCCGGTCGACTCCGAGCACTCCGCGCTCTTCCAGGCGCTGATGTCGGGCCGCCGCGAGGAGGTGCGCAAGCTGCTGGTGACCGCCTCCGGCGGCCCCTTCCGCGGCCGCAGCCGCGCGGAGCTGGCCCATGTCACCCCTGCCGACGCGCTCGCCCACCCCACGTGGGCCATGGGCCCGGTCATCACCGTCAACTCCGCGACGCTCGTCAACAAGGGCCTTGAGGTGATCGAGGCGCACCTGCTGTACGACGTGCCGTTCGACCGCATCGAGGTCGTCGTGCACCCGCAGTCCTACATCCACTCCATGGTCGAGTTCGTCGACGGCTCCACGATCGCGCAGGCCGGGCCGCCGGACATGAAGGTGCCGATCGCGCTCGGCCTGGGCTGGCCGGACCGGGTGCCGGACGCCGCCCCCGCCTTCGACTGGTCCCAGGCCATGTCGTGGGAGTTCTTCCCGCTCGACGACGAGGCGTTTCCCTCGGTCGCGCTGGCCCGCCACGTGGGTAGTCTCGGGGGCACCGCGCCCGCGGTGTTCAACGCGGCCAACGAGGAGTGCGTGGACGCCTTCCTCGCGGGCCGGCTGCCGTTCACCGGCATCGTGGACACCGTCGCGAAGGTCGTCGAGGAGCACGGCACACCCGGGACGGGAACTTCCCTGACGGTCGAGGACGTCCTGGAAGCGGAGGCCTGGGCACGCGCTCGGGCGGTGGAACTGGCCCAGGCAACGGAGGCAGCACGCGTATGACCGGTCTCATGACGGTCCTCGGCATAGTGGTCTTCGCCGTCGGCCTGATGGTCTCCATCGCCTGGCACGAGCTGGGGCACCTGTCCACGGCCAAGCTCTTCAAGATCCGGGTCACGCAGTACATGGTCGGCTTCGGCCCGACGGTGTGGTCCCGCAAGAAGGGCGAGACGGAGTACGGCTTCAAGGCCGTCCCGCTGGGCGGCTACATCCGCATGATCGGCATGTTCCCGCCCGGTGAGGACGGGCGGATCACCGCCCGCTCCACGTCGCCGTGGCGCAGCATGATCGAGGACGCCCGCTCGGCGGCCTTCGAGGAGCTGCAGCCGGGCGACGAGACGCGGCTGTTCTACACGCGCAAGCCGTGGAAGCGCGTCATCGTGATGTTCGCCGGCCCGTTCATGAACCTGATCCTGGCCTTCGGCCTCGCGCTGTCGGTCTTCATGGGCATCGGCGTGGCCAAGGACACCACCACCGTCGCCTCCGTCAGCGACTGCGTGATCGCGCAGACCGACGTGGCCAAGCGCGACGCGGACAACCCGTGCCAGGCGACCGACCGGGTGGCGCCCGCCAAACTCGCGGGACTCCGGCCCGGCGACCGCTTCCTGGAGTTCAACGGACGCCCCGTCAAGGACTGGGCGCAGCTCTCCCAGGACATCCGCACGGGCGTCGGAAAGGCCACCATCGTCGTCGAGCGTGACGGCAAGCGCGTCACGCTGCACCCGGTGATCACCACCAACGAGGTCCCGAAGACCGACAGCGACGGGCAGCCGACGGACCACGGCACCGTCATCGCGGGCTTCCTCGGCTTCAGCCCCGCCAGCCAGATCTCGCCGCTGAGCTTCACCGGCTCGGTGAACTACATGGGCGACATGGCCCGGCAGGGCGTCGACTCGCTGCTGCGGCTCCCGCAGCGCATCCCGGACCTGTGGCGGGCCACCTTCGAGGGCGCCCCGCGCAAGGCCGACTCGCCGATGGGCGTGGTGGGCGCGGCCCGTGTCGGCGGCGAGGTCTTCTCGCTGCACGAACCGGCCATCGACCGCATCGCCACCATGGTGATCCTCGTCGCGGGCTTCAACCTGTCGTTGTTCCTGTTCAACATGCTTCCGCTGCTGCCGCTGGACGGCGGACACGTGGCGGGGGCGCTGTGGGAGTCGCTGCGGCGGCACACCGCCCGGGTCTTCCGCAAGCCCGACCCGGGGCCGTTCGATGTGGCGAAGCTCATGCCCGTCGCCTACGTCGTCGCCGGCATCTTCGTGTGCTTCACGCTGCTGGTTCTCATCGCCGACGTGGTGAACCCCGTCAAACTCAGTTCCTGATGTCCCGAGCCGGGTGAGCCGCGGGGAGCGGGTGACGTAATCTCGACCCCGGAGCCCGCCCACGCCGGGACTTGTGCCACACCATGGGGATGCCACGCAGATGACAGCGATTTCGCTCGGTATGCCGGATGTTCCGATCAAGCTCGCCGACCGCCGCAAGAGCCGTCAGATCCAGGTCGGCAGCGTCGCCGTGGGCGGTGACGCTCCGGTTTCCGTGCAGTCCATGACCACCACCCGGACCTCCGACATCGGTGCCACGCTGCAGCAGATCGCCGAGCTGACCGCCTCCGGCTGCCAGATCGTCCGGGTGGCCTGCCCGACCCAGGACGACGCGGACGCCCTGTCCACGATCGCCCGCAAGTCGCAGATCCCGGTGATCGCCGACATCCACTTCCAGCCGAAGTACGTCTTCGCCGCGATCGACGCCGGCTGCGCCGCGGTCCGCGTGAACCCCGGCAACATCAAGCAGTTCGACGACAAGGTGCGGGAGATCGCCAAGGCCGCCGCCGGCGCCGGGGTGCCGATCCGCATCGGCGTCAACGCGGGCTCCCTCGACAGGCGCCTGCTGGAGAAGTACGGCAAGGCCACGCCCGAGGCGCTGTGCGAGTCCGCGCTGTGGGAGGCATCGCTCTTCGAGGAGCACGGCTTCCGCGACATCAAGATCTCGGTCAAGCACAACGACCCGGTCGTCATGGTCAACGCCTACCGGCTGCTGGCCGAGAAGTGCGACTACCCGCTGCACCTCGGCGTCACCGAGGCGGGCCCGGCCTTCCAGGGCACCATCAAGTCGGCGGTCGCCTTCGGCGCGCTGCTGTCGGAGGGCATCGGCGACACCATCCGCGTGTCGCTGTCCGCGCCGCCGGCCGAGGAGGTCAAGGTCGGCATCCAGATCCTGGAGTCGCTCGGCCTGCGCCAGCGCCGGCTGGAGATCGTCTCCTGCCCGTCCTGCGGCCGCGCCCAGGTCGATGTCTACAAGCTCGCCGAGGAGGTCACCGCCGGCCTGGAGGGCATGGAGGTGCCGCTGCGCGTCGCCGTCATGGGCTGCGTCGTCAACGGCCCCGGCGAGGCCCGCGAGGCCGACCTCGGTGTCGCGTCCGGCAACGGCAAGGGCCAGATCTTCGTCAAGGGCGAGGTCATCAAGACCGTGCCGGAGTCGAAGATCGTGGAGACCCTGATCGACGAGGCCATGAAGCTCGCCGACCAGATGAAGGACGCCGGTGTGGCCTCCGGCGAGCCCCAGGTGAGCGTGTCCTGACCGGCACCCTCCCGCACCGGGCCGCACGGCCCGCCCGCCGCTCCCGTCCCGCCCCGCGCCCGCCTGCGGCCCGCGCGGGGTGGGGCACACCCGGGCGGGGTAAAGTGCGCACTCCACCCCACGCCTGCGGCAGCGGCCCACGGGCCGAAGACGGTGAGGCCCCCACGTGCTGACCCACTCGACAGCCCGCGTCCTGGAACCGGGTGACCTCGACGCCGCCCTCGCGGTGCTGCACCGCGAACCGGTCGCCAACGCGTTCGTCACCTCCCGGGTCAACATCGCCGGGCTCGACCCGTGGCGGCTCGGCGGCGAGATGTGGGGCTGGTACGAGGCCGGGCGGCTCGTCTCGCTGTGCTACGCGGGCGCCAACCTCGTCCCCATCTGCGCCACCCCCGAGGCGGTCGCCGCCTTCGCCGAACGCGCCCGCAGATCCGGCCGCCGCTGCTCGTCCGTCGTCGGCCCGGCCGGACCCACCGCCGACCTGTGGGCCCGGCTTGAGCCGCACTGGGGCCCGGCCCGTGAGGTGCGCCGCCACCAGCCGCTCATGACGACCCGCTCGCTGCCCGCGGACGTCGCGCCGGACCCGCTGGTGCGCCGGGTGCGCAAGGACGAGATGGACGTGATCATGCCGGCCTGCGTGGCGATGTTCACCGAGGAGGTCGGCGTCTCCCCGCTGGCCGGCGACGGCGGGCTGCTCTACCAGGCGCGGGTCGCCGAACTGGTCTCCAACGGGCGGGCGTTCGCGCGGATCGAGGACGGCCAGGTGGTCTTCAAGGCGGAGATCGGCGCCGTCACCCGGCAGACCTGCCAGATCCAGGGCGTCTGGGTGGCCCCCGCGCACCGCGGCAGGCGGCTGTCCGAGACGGGCATGGCCGCCGTCCTGAGCTACGCGCTGCGCGACGTGGCGCCGGTCGTCAGCCTCTACGTCAACGACTTCAACACCCCGGCGCGCGCCGCCTACGAGCGGGTCGGCTTCACCGAGGTCGGCTCGTTCATGTCGGTGCTCTTCTAGGGTGCGTCCGCGTCTCATCCGGCGGCGGCGCTGGCCTGCGCGATCATGGGCCGGGCGGGACGGCGGGGTAGTCTCCGGGCCCATGGAGAACGTGGTGGTCGAGCCGGCCGATCTCGCCGCGCATGTCGACGAGGCCCTCGCCGTCCAGGCCGTCGCCTTCGGGCTCGGGCCCGAGGAGGTGGCCATCCGGCGGCAGATCGTGCTGCGGCACCTGGCCGACCCCGGCGCTCGCGCCCTGACCGCGCACACCCCCGGCGGCCGCATCGTCGGCTTCGTCTACGGACTGCCCAACGACCGCGGCCACTGGTGGTCCAGCGTCGTGCAGCCGTACCTGCGCCGGGAGGGCAACGACGGCTGGCTGGACGACTCCTTCGTGATCACCGAGCTGCACGTGCTCCCCGACTTCCAGGGCCGGGGCCTCGGCCGCGCCCTGATCACCGCGCTCACCGACGCCGCGAGCGAGCCGCGCAGCATCCTGTCGGCCATCGACGCCGACACCCCCGCCCGGCACCTCTACCACGCGCTCGGCTACCGCGACCTGGCCCGCCCGGTGCACTTTCCCAGCGCCGCCCGCCCGTACGCCGTGATGGGCGCCCCGCTGCCGCTGCTGCGCTGAGCCGTACGCGCACCTGTCGGCAGGTCCGGGCCCCCGGCCGTACCGCTAGAGCCAGCTCGCGAACTCCAGCAGCAGCTCGCCGTCCTCGCGCCCGCCGACGGACAAATACCACACGCCCGCCTCGACGGCGCGGAAGACGGACCAGCCGCGCAGCCGCTCCGCGTCCACCTCCAGGGCGTCGGCGAGCTTCGCGATCCGGCGCCGCGCGGTGCTGCGCGAACCCGGCTGCGCGGCGAGTGTCGACAGCCGGTCCCTGGCCAGCCACGCCAGGTCGAACGCCCGCTCCCCGACCAGCGGTTTGGGGTCGATGGCCAGCCACGGCACCCGCTCACCGGCCAGCACGTTGCCCTGGTGGTAGTCGCCGTGCAGCAGCACCGTCTCCACCTCGCCCGCGGAGCCCGCGAGTTCGGCCTGCGCCGCCAGCGCCTCGTCGATCAGCGGCGCCGCGTCGGCCGCCCAGGGCGCCTCGCGTCGGCCGCGCAGCAGCTCCGCCAGCTCGCCGGTCATCGCGGACACGACACGGAACGGGTGGTCCGCGGCGGGCGGCACCCACAGCCGCTGCAGCACCTCCTCGGCCTCCAGCAGCGCCTTGGCCTCGGCCAGTGAGCGCAGCGACACATCGGCCTGCAGCCGCTCCAGCAGCATCGCGCCCTCGTCCGGATCGGCCCGCAGCAGACGTACGGCGCCGCGCCCGTTCCAGTGCGCCAGCGCGGCGTGCTCGTGCTCGGTCTCCCGGTTGACCATGCCGACCTTGAGCACTGCCGGGTCGCCCTGCGCGGTGCGCACCAGCAGGATCATGCTGATCTGGCCGCCGGCCGCGACGACCCGCTCCACCGTCAGCTCCCAGCGGGTGAGCAGCCGGGCCACCCGGCCGGGCAGCTGCGCGAGCCACTCCCGGCCCGCCTCGCCCTCCCAGGCGGTGACCGTACGCACCAGCCGCTCCGGCGGCTGCGGGCCGTCGGCGGACGGCTGACTATGGTGCGCTGCTGAACCCATTCGCTCTGCCCTGCCCTCCGTGCGGCCCGTCGCTCGCCCGGCGGGCGCGGTCAGCCGCGTTCCGCCAGCCCCGGGAAGGCTACGCTGCCGCCGCGCCACCGTACGGCACGCACCGCCGCGTCTCGCATCGCCGATGCCGCGTCCTGCCGCAGGCCGCCCAGCGCGGTGCGCACCACGTCTCCGTAGGCACCCGCCACATGCTCCTCGATGGAGGCGGCGAGCCTGGCCGCGGATTCCGGCCCGGTCACCGCGAAGGGCAGCGTGTAGCCGGCCGGCTCGGCGGCGGGCCGGGCGCCGAGGTCGGTGACCGTGCGGACCAGGGCGTCGCGGCGCGCGCGGTGGGCGTCGTAGGCCTGCCGCGCGTCGTCCTGCCGGGAGCCGGTCAGATGGCCGCCGACGACGCCGTAGCCGTACACCGCGGCGTATTCGGCGGCCAGCGCCGCCTGCGCCGCGTCGATGACCGCGTTCACCGATCCACCCCTCAGCCCTCGTCCCCGTCGTCGCTCGCGGTTCCGTGCCCGCCCTTGCCGCTCTTGCCGTCCTGGTCGCCCTTGTCCGCCCTGACCGTTTCGGGGGCCTTGCCGCTCAGCAGCGCCGCGTGGCCCGCACCGCAGGCCGCGGCGGACGCCAGCAGCCGGGCCAGCCCGCCCGGCACGGTCAGCAGCGCGGCTGCCCTGGCGTCGGCGAGCTTGCGCTCGGCGGCCGCCAGCGCGGCCAGTGCCTTGGCGGGCGTGGCCGCCGTTGTGGCGGCGGGGGAAGCCGGGGCGGCGGGCAGGCGGCCGCCGAAGGCCTCGACGTGCCGGGCGACCTCGTCCCGCAGCGGGGCCAGCCGGGCGGTGAGCGAGGGGTGCGCCGCCACGGCGGCGTCGTACCGTCCCGCCAGTTCCACGCTGTCGCGCGCGGCCCCGGCCTGCTCCGCCGCGCCGGGCACGGCCGTGCGCCGCGCGCCGCCCTTGCCGTCGGCGCCGGTCGCGTCCGCCGAGCACCCGGTGCCGACCGCCGCGACCGCCGCCGCCATCACGCTCCGCCTGCTCAGCCGAGCCGCCGCCTCCGGGATCATGGAGGGAGTGTACGGGGGCCGAAGTGGCGCGGTGCGCCGCCCCGGCTCGGGTAGCCTTGCCTTTACACACGACCTTCCACCACAACAGCACACGCGGCCGAGGAGTCACCCGGATGAGCACCACCCAGAGCGAGAGGCTGCGCGCGCTGTTCGAGCCGCTCGTCGACAAATCGGGCCTCGAACTGGAGGAGGTCACGCTGAGTGCCTCCGGCCGTCGCCGCCAGCTGCTGGTCGTGGTGGATTCCGAGGAGGGCGTCCAGCTCGACGCGGTGGCCGAGATCAGCCGCTCGCTGTCGCAGGCGCTGGACGCCTCGGACGTGATGGGCCAGGCGGAGTACGTCCTGGAGGTCACCTCGCCGGGCACCGACCGGCCGCTGACCGAGCCCCGGCACTTCCGGCGCAACACCGGGCGGCTGGTGAAGCTGGCGCTCAAGGAGCGCGGCGAGCTGATCGCACGGATCATGGCGGTGGACGAGACGGGTCTCGACCTGGAGGTGCCGGGCGTCAAGGGCCGCAAGCCCAAGCCCGCCCGCGCGGACTTCGCGGAGATCGCGAAGGCCCGGGTCGAGGTCGAGTTCACCCGCCGTGACGGCGCGCCCGAGGACGCCGACGGCGACACGGACCTCGACGACGGCGACGACCTCGACAGCGACACCGATACCGATACCGACAGCGACATCGACGAGACGACCGAGGAGGCGTAGCCGTGGACATCGACATGAAGGCCCTGCGGGGTCTGGTGCAGGAGCGGCAGATCTCGTTCGACCTGCTGGTCGAGGCCATCGAGTCGGCGCTGCTGATCGCCTACCACCGCGAGCCCGGCAGCCACCGGCGCGCCCGGGTGGAGCTCGACCGCACCAGCGGACACGTGACGGTGTGGGCCACCGAGGAGCCGGACGAGGTCGCCGAGGGCGCCGAGCCCCGCGCCTTCGACGACACCCCCTCGGGCTTCGGCCGCATCGCCGCGTCGACCGCCAAGCAGGTGATCCTGCAGCGGCTGCGCGACGCCGAGGACGACGTGACGTTCGGCGAGTACGCCGGCCGCGAGGGCGACATCGTCACCGGTGTCGTCCAGCAGGGCAAGGACCCCAAGAACGTCCTGGTCGACATCGGCAAGCTGGAGGCCCTGCTGCCGGTGCAGGAGCAGGTCCCCGGCGAGGAGTACAAGCACGGCACCCGGCTGCGCACGTACGTCGTACGGGTGGCCAAGGGCGTCCGCGGGCCGCAGGTCACCCTGTCGCGCACGCACCCCAATCTGGTGAAGAAGCTCTTCGCGCTGGAGGTGCCGGAGATCGCCGACGGCTCGGTGACCATCGAGGCCATCGCGCGCGAGGCCGGCCACCGCACCAAGATCGCGGTCCGCTCGGCGCGCTCCGGGCTCAACGCCAAGGGCGCCTGCATCGGCCCGATGGGCGCCCGGGTGCGCGCGGTGATGGCCGAGCTGAACGGCGAGAAGATCGACATCGTCGACTGGTCGGACGACCCGGCCGAGATGGTGGCGAACGCGCTGTCACCCGCCCGGGTGTCCCGGGTCGAGGTGGTGGACGCGGGAGCCCGCTCCGCGCGGGTGACGGTGCCCGACTACCAGCTGTCCCTGGCCATCGGCAAGGAGGGCCAGAACGCGCGGCTCGCCGCCCGGCTCACCGGCTGGCGGATCGACATCCGTCCCGACACCGAGGGCACCGAGCAGTCGCCGTCCGGCGGCCAGTCACCGGTGCAGTCGCGTCCGGAAGGCTGAAACCCGCCCCTGCGCGGCCGGATCACGTGCTCCGCGGGGCGAACCAGAAACGAACAGCCGTACGTGGGCGTACTCGAAGGAGTGACGTCCGTGCGGGGAGGTAGACTAGAGAGTGTCTGGTCGGACGCTGTCGCCAGCATGCCCGGAGCGTACGTGCGTCGGGTGCCGTCAGCGAGCGGCCAAGAGCGAACTGCTGCGTGTGGTGAGGAACGGGGACGCGTGCGTCCCCGATCGTCGCGGTACGCTGCCCGGTCGGGGTGCGTATGTGCATCCCGCCCTTGCCTGCCTCGACCTGGCGGTACGCCGCCGGGCGTTCGGCCGGGCCTTCAAAAGCCCGGTGGCGCCCGACACCGCGGAAGTGCGCCGGTTTGTCGAGCAGCAGGCAGCCCCGTAAGAAGTGCAGTGAAGAAGTACGGCACGGGCCCGTCCCGTGCGATCAGGTACCTCGCGAGATGGAAGTAGGTCGAGATTGCGATGAGCACTCGATGAGTACGCGATGAGTACGCCCATGAAGTAGCGACGGTCCGGTGGACACCCCGGACCTAAAAGGAGCGATGTGGCTAAGGTCCGGGTCTACGAACTCGCCAAAGAGATGGGAGTCGAGAGCAAGGTCGTCATGGCCAAGCTCCAGGAACTCGGCGAATTCGTCCGTTCGGCGTCCTCGACCATCGAGGCACCGGTCGTCCGTAAACTGACCGACGCTTTCCAGGGACCGGGCGGCGGCAACGCCGGCAAGTCCGCTGCGAAGCCCTCGGCGCCGCGCAAGAGCGCGCCCGCCAAGCCGGCTGCCCCCACCCCGGGTGCGCCGGCCCGTCCTGCTGCCCCGGCGCCCAAGCCGGCCGGCGGCTCCACCCCCGCGGCCCCCGCCGCGCCGGCCGGCGGCTCCGCGCCGTCTTCCGGCCCGCGGCCCGGCCCCGGTGCGCCCAAGCCCGGCCCCGCCGCGCCGAAGCCCAGCCCCGCCGCCCCCGTGCCGGCCGCTGAGTTCCAGGCGCCGCCCGCCGCGCCCCCGGCGAACCAGAACCAGAACCAGCAGAGCCGTCCCGGCCCCACCCCCGGTCCGCGCCCGGCGCGTCCCGCACAGGGCGGCGGTCAGCGTGAGGGCGGCCAGCGTGACGGCCGTGACTCCGGTTCCCGTCCCGGCGGGCGTCCCGCGCCCGGTCAGGGCGGTGCCCCGCGTCCCGGCGCGCCGCGTCCCGCGGGCCCGCGTCCGGGCAACAACCCGTTCACGTCCGGCTCCACCGGCATGCCGCGCCCGGGTGGCGCGCCGCGTCCCGGCGGCGGCCAGGGCGGTGCCCCGCGTCCGGCAGGGCCCGGCGGCGGCGCCCCGCGTCCCGGCGGCGCTCCGCGTCCGGGTCCGGGCCAGGGTGCCCCGGGCGCCGGCGGTGCCCGTCCGAGTCCGGGCGGCATGCCCCGTCCGCAGGGTTCCGGCCCGCGCCCGAACCCGGGCATGATGCCGCAGCGTCCCGCCCCGTCCCCCGGCGGCCGTCCCGGCGGTCCCGGTGGCCGTCCCGGCGGTCCGGGCGGTCGTCCCGGTGGTCCGGGCGGTCGTCCCGGCGGTGGTGGCGGCGGCTTCGCCGGCCGTCCGGCCGGTCCCGGCAGCCGTCCCGGCGGTGGCGGCGGCGGCTTCGGCGGCCCGCGTCCCGGCGGCGGTGCCGGCGGTGGCGGTGGCGGCTTCGGCCCGCGTCCCGGCGGTTTCGGCGGGCGTCCCGGCGGCCCCGGCGGCCGTGGCGGCACACAGGGTGCGTTCGGACGCGGCCCGGGTGGACGCCCGGCGCGCGGCCGTAAGAGCAAGCGCCAGCGGCGCCAGGAGTACGAGGCCATGCAGGCCCCGTCCGTGGGCGGCGTGCTGCTGCCCCGCGGCAACGGCCAGACCGTGCGCCTGTCGCGCGGTGCCTCGCTCACCGACTTCGCCGAGAAGATCAACGCCAACCCGGCGTCGCTCGTCCAGGTGATGCTCAACCTCGGTGAGATGGTCACGGCCACCCAGTCGGTCTCGGACTCCACCCTGGAGCTGCTGGCCGGCGAGATGAACTACGTGCTGGAGATCGTCAGCCCGGAGGAGGAGGACCGCGAGCTGCTCGAATCCTTCTCCATCGAGTTCGGCGAGGACGAGGGCGGCGAGGAGATGCTCGTCTCCCGCCCGCCGGTGGTCACCGTCATGGGTCACGTCGACCACGGCAAGACCCGCCTGCTCGACGCGATCCGCAAGACCAACGTGGTCGCGGGCGAGGCCGGCGGCATCACCCAGCACATCGGTGCCTACCAGGTGGCCACCGACGTCAACGGCGAAGAGCGCGCGATCACCTTCATCGACACCCCGGGTCACGAGGCGTTCACCGCCATGCGTGCCCGTGGTGCGAAGTCCACCGACATCGCGATCCTGGTGGTCGCGGCCAACGACGGTGTGATGCCGCAGACGATCGAGGCGCTGAACCACGCCAAGGCGGCCGACGTGCCGATCGTGGTCGCGGTCAACAAGATCGACGTCGAGGGCGCCGACCCGACCAAGGTGCGCGGCCAGCTCACCGAGTTCGGTCTGGTGGCCGAGGAGTACGGCGGCGACACCATGTTCGTCGACATCTCCGCCAAGCAGGGTCTGAACATCGACAGCCTGCTGGAGGCCGTGATCCTCACCGCGGACGCCTCGCTCGACCTGCGGGCCAACCCGGAGCAGGACGCGCAGGGCATCGCGATCGAGGCCCACCTGGACAAGGGCCGCGGCGCCGTCGCGACCGTCCTGGTCCAGCGCGGCACGCTGCGGGTCGGCGACACGATGGTCGTGGGCGACGCCTACGGCCGGGTGCGCGCCATGCTCGACGACAAGGGCGAGAACGTGGACGAGGCGACTCCGTCGACCCCGGTCCTCGTCCTCGGTCTGACCAACGTGCCCGGCGCCGGCGACAACTTCCTGGTCGTCGACGAGGACCGCACCGCCCGGCAGATCGCCGAGAAGCGTGCGGCCCGCGAGCGCAACGTCCGCTTCGCCCGCAAGGGCGTGCGGTTCTCCCTGGAGAACCTGGACGAGGCCCTCAAGGCCGGTCTGGTGCAGGAACTCAACCTCATCATCAAGGGCGACGCGTCCGGTTCGGTCGAGGCCCTGGAGTCCTCGCTGCTCCAGCTCGACGTCGGCGAAGAGGTCGAGATCCGCGTGCTGCACCGCGGTGTGGGTGCGGTCACCGAGTCGGACATCGACCTGGCGACCGGCTCCGACGCCATCGTCATCGGCTTCAACGTCCGCGCGGCCGGCCGTGCCGCGCAGATGGCCGAACGCGAGGGCGTGGACGTCCGCTACTACTCGGTGATCTACCAGGCCATCGAGGAGATCGAGGCGGCCCTCAAGGGCATGCTCAAGCCGGAGTACGAGGAGGTCGAGCTCGGCACCGCGGAGATCCGCGAGGTCTTCCGCTCCTCCAAGCTCGGCAACATCGCCGGTGTGCTCGTGCGCTCCGGCGAGGTCAGGCGCAACACCAAGGCCCGACTGCTCCGCGACGGCAAGGTCATCGCCGAGAACCTCAACATCGAGGGCCTGCGCCGCTTCAAGGACGACGTCACCGAGATTCGTGAGGGTTACGAGGGCGGTATCAACCTCGGCAACTACAACGACATCAAGATCGACGACGTCATCGCGACGTACGAGATGCGCGAGAAGCCGCGCGGCTGACACGCGTCAGGGGCCGGGGTCCGTCGGCGGGGAAATCCCGTCGATGGCCCCGGCCGTCGCCTGTACCGTCGTAACCATGTATGCAGGCACATTGCGCTTCGACCTGCTCCTGGGTGACGTACGGTCCCTGAAGGAGAAGCGGTCGGTGGTCCGTCCGATCGTCGCCGAACTGCACCGCAAGTTCGGTGTGAGCGTGGCCGAGACCGGGGAGCAGGACCTCTACCGCAGGGCGGAGATAGGACTCGCGGTGGTGTCCGGGGACCTCGGGCACGTCAAGGACGTACTCGACCGGTGCGAACGCTGGATGTTCGACCGGCCCGAGGTGGACCTGCTGTCGACACGGCAGCGGATCCACGGCGACGACGACTGAGCGGGCGGGAGCCCGCCGCCCGGCCGGTGACGGCCCGGCGGCGGCCCCCCGCGCCGCCTCCCCGCCGCCGAGCACGACGAACCAGGACAGAGAGAGAAGAAGACGATGACCGACACCGCGCGGGCGCGCAAGCTGGCCGACCGCATCCGGGTCGTGGTCGCCGAGACCCTGCAGCGACGCATCAAGGACCCGCGGCTGGGCTACGTGACGATCACCGACACCCGGGTCACCGGCGACCTGCGGGAGGCGACGGTCTTCTACACGGTCTACGGCGACGACGAGGAGCGGGCGGCCTCCGCCGCGGCCCTGGAGAGCGCCAAGGGCGTCCTGCGGTCCGAGGTCGGACGGCAGACCGGGGTGCGCTTCACGCCCACCCTGGCCTTCGTGGCCGACGCCCTGCCGGACAACGCGCGCACAATCGACGACCTGCTCGCCAAGGCGCGGGCGGCCGACGAGGAGGTCCGCAAGACCGCCACGGACGCGCAGTACGCCGGGGACGCCGACCCGTACCGCAAGCCCGCGGACACCGACGCGGACCTCGACGACGCGGACCTCGACGACGCGGAAGAGGACGGGCCCGACGACGACTCGGCGGCCCCGCAGGACAAGGGCACCGAGGGCGGTACGTCGCAGGCATGACGCGTCCCACCGCCCCCTCCGGGCTCGTCGTCGTCGACAAGCCCGGCGGGCTCACCTCGCACGGCGTGGTCTCCCGCGTGCGCCGGTTCGCCGGCACCCGCCGGGTCGGCCACGCCGGCACGCTCGACCCCATGGCGACCGGTGTGCTGATCGTCGGCGTCGAGAAGGCCACCCGGCTGCTCGGCCACCTCGCGCTGACCGAGAAGGAGTACCGGGCCACCATCCGGCTCGGCCGGAACACCGTCACCGACGACGCGGAGGGCGAGGTCACCGACTCCGCGCCGCCCGCGGCCGTCGCCGCGGTCACCCGGGAGGCCCTCGACGCGGGCATCGCCGCGCTCACCGGGCCCATCCAGCAGGTGCCGTCGAAGGTCAGCGCGATCAAGGTCAACGGCGTCCGGTCCTATACCCGGGTCCGGGAGGGCGAGGAGTTCGAGCTCGCGGCCCGCCCGGTGACCGTGCACTCCTTCACCGTCCAGGACGTACGGCCCGGTGCGCCGGACGAGGGCGTCCTCGACCTGGACGTCACGGTGGTCTGCTCGTCCGGTACGTACATCCGCGCGCTGGCCCGCGACCTGGGAGCAGGCCTCGGCGTCGGCGGGCACCTCACGGCGCTGCGCCGCACGCGGGTCGGCCCCTACGACCTGACCGGCGCGCGCACCCTCGACGAGCTGGCCGACGACTTCGGCGTCCTCCCCCTGGAGGACGCCGCGGCCGCGGCCTTCCCCCGCTGGGACGTCGATCCCGACCAGGCGCAGCTCCTTTCCCACGGCGTCCGCATCGCCGTCCCCGACCTGCCCCCCGGCCCGACCGCCGCTTTCGCGCCCGACGGCCGCCTGCTGGCCCTCGTCGAACCCCACGAGGGCCAGGCCCGCATCCTCGCGGGCTTCCCCTCCTGAGGTTCCCGCCCCGGGCTGCCCCTTGCGGCTGTGCCGCGGCCGTCCGCGGGTGGGGGTTGCGCGCGCCGTTCCCCGCGCCCCTTTCGCCTCGGGCTGCCCCTTGCGGTAGTGCCGCGACCTTCCGCGGGCGGGGGCTTGTCGCGCAGTTCCCCGCGCCCCTGATGCGTCACGCCCTCCGCAGGGGCAGCGCCTCGCAGGGGCGCGGGGAACTGCGCGCGCAACCCCCACCGGCGGACGGCCGCGGCACAGCCGCGAGCGGCATCCCGGAGCGTCCGGCGGCGGAACGAGCAAGCAGCAGCCCCCCGAATGGCGGAGCGCGCGGCGCGAAACCGCGGCGCACAGGTGGCGTAACCCCCCTCGAAGTGTCGTCCGGCGACACATCGCGCCGTACCGTCGAAGCGGGACGAACGGGGCACGGCGGCACGGGGGGAGGCGACGTCCGGATGACAGTGACAGCGGCGGCAGCGAAGAACGGCGGACCGGACTCCGCCCTGATCCGCGTCTGCGACCTCGCGGGCCGCCCCCGCGGCACCGGCTTCCTCGCCGACGCCGACGGCACGATGGTGACCAGCCACGAGGCCGTCGACGGCCTCGCCCGCCTCGTCCTGCACGCCCCCGGCGGCCGGCTCTGCCTGGCGGAGTCCGCCGCGATCACCCCGCTGCCCGAGCAGGGCCTCGCGCTGGTGGCCACCGAGGGCCTGGGCGTGCCGCCGCTCCCCGTGGCGGTGGGCGGCCCCGCCCACCCCGAGCGGCGGATACGGGTCCGGCTGCCGCACCGCACGGACGGCGCGGTCATCGGCGCGGCCGCGGTGACCTACACCGCGACCGACCGCTTCCACCTGATCGAGGACGTCTACGAACTCGCCCTGGACGGCGCGGACATGAGCCGGGTCGCGCCGCAGGCCTCGGGCGCGCCGGTGATCGACGCGGCGACCGGCGCGGTGCTCGGCGTCGTCGCGACGGCGCTGCACACCGGCCACCGGGCGGCGGGCTTCGCGCTGCCGCTGCGCCGCGCGGGCGCCCCGCCCGCCCTCGCCGAGCTGCTGGACCGCAACGCCGCGACCGTTCCCGGCTACGGTCCGCACCTCAACCTCGCCGGGGCCCTGCAGCTCACCGCGACCTCGGTCGGCACCGCGACCGGCCCGGGGGAGTGGCGCGAGCCCGTCGCGCGGCCCGACGTGGCCGTCGTGCTCCGGGACTTCCTCACGCTCGGCGACGACGCCCCGCTGGTGCTGGGCCTGGTCGGCGAGCCGGGCAGCGGCCGCTCCACGGAGCTGGCCCGGCTCGCCGCCCGCCGGGCCCGCGGCCCGCTGCCCGCACCGACCGTGTGGCTGCGCGGCGCGGAACTGCGGCCCGCGGACGGCGGGGTGCGGGACGCGGTGGAGCGCTCGCTGCGCACCGCCGCCCGGATCGTCGGGGCCGGGGCGTCCGGCGAGCCGCCGTACGCCTCGCCGGACGCGGTCGCGGCGCTGGCCAGGGCCGCGGGCCGGCCGCTGCTGGTCCTGCTGGACGCGCCCGAGGAGATGCCGCCGGTCCTGGCGCACGCGCTCGCCGACTGGGCGGCGGGCACCGCCGACTGGCTGCGCGCGGGGAACACGCGGCTGGTCGTCGCCTGCCGCCCGGAGTTCTGGGACCGCGCCGGGCGGCTGCTCCCGCCCGCGCTGCTGTACGGGCCGCCGGGCCCGCCGCACGCGCACGACGCCCCCGCACTGCCCGCGTGCCTGCGGCTCGGCGACCTGGACGGCCCGCAGGCCGCGGCCGCGCGGCTGCGCTACGGCGTGCCCGAGGGCGCGCTGGGCGAGGCCGACGCAGCGCACCCGCTCACGCTGCGCCTGCTGTCCGAGGTGCGCGCCGCCCTGCCGGAGGACACCGGCGGCAGCCCCTCGCGGGCAGAGGTCTTCGCCGCGTACCTGGACCTGGTGTGCCTGCGCGTCGCGGTACGGCTCGCGGCCGCCGCCGAGCCCCCGGTGCGGGGCGGCGGGGTGCGGCGGCTGGCCGCGCGGGTCGCCGGGCAGGTCCACGAGGCCGCCCGGCGCTGCCTCGGCCCAGGCCAGGGCGAACTGGACCGCGAGGCCTTCGAGGAGCTCTTCCCGTGGCGCACCGGCTGGGCCTCGGCCGTGCTGACCGAGGGCCTGCTCGTGCCCGCGGGCGCGGGCTACCGCTTCGCCCACGAGGAGGCCGCCGACTGGCTCCAGGCCCTGCACCTGGACCTGGACGCGGCCCTGCACGCCCTGGTGCACCGCTGGTTCGCGCTTCCCCCCGCGGCTGCCGCCGAAGCACCGGTCCGGCTGCCGTCCCGCCCGGCGGCCCGCGCGGGGCAACTGCCGCCGGTGCCGCCCGCCCCGCCGGTCGCGCCGCCGTCGGCGCCCCGCTCCCTGCCCGTCCCGCGGCACCGTGCGGGCCCGGTGGTGCAGGGGCTGCTGGCGGCTCCGCCGGAAGCGCTCCGCCGGCATCTGACCGGCCTGCTCCGCGCACTGGACCGGCGGACCCCGCCGCCCACCCGCTGCGCGCCGCGCAAGCCCGCGCCGCCGCCTCCTCCCGCTCCCGGACTCGATCTGGACCTGTACGCGGACACCGTCCCCGACCCGCGCTCGCCGCACCCCGTCCTTCCCGCGGCCCCCGCGCCCCCTGCGGCCTCCTCCGCCCCCGGGATCCCCGTGCCTCCGGCCGGTCTGCCCGGATGGCTGGCCCGGGGCATCGAGGAACGCCCGCCGACCCGTCCGGGACGGCGCGCGCCGCGTGGCGGCCGCGCGCAGGAGCCGCCGCCCTGGCCCGGCTGGGGCGCGACGGGCGGCCCGGCGGGAGGGGTGTGGGAGCTGCCGCACGGCGGACCTGCCGCGTCCGCGGCGGGCGGTACGGCCCTCCCGGCCGGTGACGGTACGACCCGCAGCGGGTCGGGCACGGCGGCCTGGCGGCCCGCAGGCCGCGGAAGACCGGGAGCCCGCCCGACCGCCGGGTCCGCGCAGGCGTGGCGGCAGGACGGCGAGCCGGGCGGGTGGCCGGAGGAGGTGGCTCCCGCCGGGCGGGTGGCCGCGCCGGGCCCCGCCGAACGGCAGGACGACGCCCTGTGGTGGGCGGCGCATCTGCTGCGTGAGGTGCTGCTGCGGCTGCCGGACGCCGCGGTGTGCCTCGGCGTGCTGCGCGACCTGGCCGCGCGCGTCGCGGTCCGCGCCGTCGAGCGCGGCGGCTTCACCCCGGAGGGCATGGGCGCACTCGGCGACTTCGGGCCGTGGTTCTGGCGCCGGGTACGGCTGCCGCTCGCCGAGCGCCTCGACCTGCTGCGCCTGCTGCTCCCCGCGGACGGGCCGCCGGGTGCCCCGCCCGGCGGCCCGTCGGGTGGCTTGCCGGGTGGCCGGGCAGGTGGCGGCGCTTCCGGTGGCCCGGACCGCGCCGACCGTTTCCTGACCGCCGTGGCCGGCCTGCTGTGCGCGGCGCCCGCCGCGGTGCTGCCCGTCGTGTGCGGCTGGTTCGACGACGACCGCCCGCTCCAGGCGCCGCCGGGCATGCCGGGACCGCGGCTGACCGTGGCATCGGCCGCGCAGGCCCTGCTGCACACCCACCGGGGGCTCGCCGTCGACGACCTGACCGAGGCCCTGGTCGCCGCCGCACACCCCTGTGCGGACGAGCTGCTCGCCGCGCTCGCCGAGGACGAGCCCTCGGCGGTGTGCCGCGCCGTGGACCGCTGGGCGCACGATCCGCGCCCCGTACGCCACGCGGCGGCGGCCGCGTACGGGCCCCGCACCGCGCTCGCCGTCCGCTCCGGCGCCGACCGGGAACTGCTGCGCTACGCCGCGCTCGCCCTCCTGTCCCGGCCCGGCGACGCCTCGCTGCACGGCGCCGCGCTGGGCATGCTGGTCCGGGACCCGGCCACCCGCGGCCGCCATCTGCCCGCCGCGCTCGACCGCTTCGCCGCCGCCGACCCGCGGCTGCCCGCCGCCGCACTGGCCGCGGCCCTGCCGACCCACCCCGAGCCCGTACTCGCCGCCTTCCGGACCCGGCTGCGGGCCGCGTCGCCCGGCCGCGACGAGGCGGACCTCCTCGCGGAGCTGGCCGCCGTGACCGAACCGGCGCTCGCACGCCGGACGGCCGCGCTGGTCCAGGACCATCTGCGGTACCGCCCCTCGGGCGCGGCGGGGGCCGCCCGCTTCCTGGACGTGCGGCTCGAACAGGGCCCCGGCGTCCGGTCGGTCGTGCTGCCGCTGACCACCGCGCTGCTGCGGGACCACCCCGCCCCCGTCCGCGGCGCCCTGATGGCCGTTCTGGCCGCGCCGGGGAGCCATCTGTCCCGCCCGCTGCGGCAGGAACTGCTGGACGTCGCGCTGGAGACCGAACGTGACCCCGACGTGCTCGACGCGCTCCTCACCGCCGCGGCGGACGGCGCGGGCCGCAGGCCACCGCCGCTCACCCACGACCTGGTCCGCCGGGTCGCGCTGCTGCTCGGCCGCACCCCGGAGGGCGCCGCGCACTTCGACCGCCGCGTCGTCGAACTGGCCGCCACGGCCCCCGATTTCGCGCGGCTCCTGCTGACCTGGCTGACGGACACGGCCATCTGGGACCCGCTGCTCGGCCCCAGCGCCCGCCGCCGCCTCGCCCGCACCCCGTGACCCGCCGGGCGGCGGACGGCCGTCCTGCGCGGACCGCCGGGCGGATGTGCGCCGAATCGCGGACCGCCGTCCAGGGGGGACGCGCGCCTGCGGGCACCGGCATGGCAGTCTTGGCCTTGCAGAAAAGTGAGAGTCAGTGATTCAGCGAGGAAGCGGAGCGTCAAGGTGCAGCGCTGGCGGGGATTGGACGACGTTCCCGGTGACTGGGGGCGCTGCGTCGTCACCATCGGTTCCTACGACGGAGTCCACCGCGGCCATCAGCTGATCATGGGCCGTGCGGTGCAGCGGGCGCGCGAGCTGGGGCTTCCCTCGGTGGTCGTGACCTTCGACCCGCACCCGAGCGAGGTCGTCCGGCCGGGCAGCCACCCGCCGCTGCTCTCCGCGCACCACCACCGCGCCGAGCTGGTCGCCGCCCTGGGCGTGGACGCCCTGCTGATCCTTCCCTTCACCAGCGAGTTCTCCCAGCTGTCGCCGAGCGACTTCATCCGCACGGTCCTGGTGGACGGCCTGCACGCCCGCCATGTCGTGGAGGGCCCCAACTTCCGCTTCGGCCACAAGGCGGCCGGCGACGTGGAGTTCCTCTCCGCGCTGGGCCTCAAGTACGACTACGAGCTGGAGGTCGTCGACCTGTTCGTGCGCGGCGAGGCCGGCGGCGGCGAACCCTTCTCCTCGTCCCTCACCCGGCGGCTCATCGGTGCGGGCGACGTCGAGGGCGCCGCGGAGGTGCTGGGCCGTCCGCACCGCGTGGAGGGCGTCGTCGTCCGGGGCGCGCAGCGCGGCCGCGACCTCGGCTACCCGACGGCCAACGTCGAGACGCTGCCGCACACCGCGATCCCCGCCGACGGCGTCTACGCGGGCTGGTTGCGGGTCGGCGACGAAGCCATGCCCGCCGCGATCTCGGTCGGCACCAACCCGACCTTCGACGGCACCGCCCGGACCGTCGAGGCCTACGCCATCGACCGCGTCGACCTGGACCTCTACGGGCTGCACGTCGCCGTCGACTTCCTCACCTACCTGCGGGGCATGGAGAAGTTCGACACGATCGAGGCGCTGCTGGAACGGATGGCGGACGACGTGAAGCGGGCCCGCGACCTCGTCACCGCCGCCGACCAGGCCGGAGCCCCCGCCGCGCAGGGCCCCCTCCCCGCCTGACGGCACCGCGCCCGCGGCTCAGGCCGGGTGGACCAGCCGCGACTCGTACGCGAAGACCACCGCCTGGACCCGGTCACGCAGCTCCAGCTTGACCAGGATCCGGCTGAAGTGCGTCTTCACCGTGGCCTCCGCCAGATGCAACGACGCCGCGATCTCGGTGTTGGACAGGCCCCGGCCGACCTCCACCAGCACCTCGCGCTCCCGGGCCGTGAGCCGCGACAGCCGCTCGGCGCTCTCCTGCCCCTCCGCTCCACCCGGCGCGGGCAGCTGGTGGGCGAAGTGCTCCAGCAGCCGCCGGGTGATCCGCGGCGCCACCACCGCGTCACCCGCGGCCACCGAGCGGATCGCGGTCAGCAGCTCCTCGGGCAGCGCGTTCTTCAGCAGGAAGCCGGACGCTCCCGCGCGCAGCCCGGCGAACGCGTACTCGTCCAGGTCGAAGGTCGTCAGGATCAGCACCCGCGACTGCGGGCAGCTCTCGACGATCCTCGCCGTCGCCTCGATCCCGTCCGTACCCGGCATCCGCACGTCCATCAGCACCACGTCCGGACGCAACTGCCGCGCCATCCGCACCGCCTGCGCCCCGTCGCCGGCCTCGCCCACCGCGGCCATGTCGGCCTGCGCGTCGAGCACCATGGTGAAGGCCATGCGCAGCAACGGCTCGTCGTCCACCAGCAGCACCCGGATCGCCGGGGCCGCCTGTACCGCCCCGGGGGAAGCCGTCCCCTGCCGAGCGGTCGCCGGTGCTGATTCTGCGGTCACAACTCCTCCGGATTCGTCAGGGTGAGAACGGCCGCCACCTGCCAGCCACCGCCAGGCAGCGGCCCAGCCGTGAGCCGCCCGCCGTACGCGGCCGCACGCTCCCGCATCCCGTGCAGCCCGTGCCCCGCGGGCCGCCCCGGGTCGGGTACGGGCCCCGCGCCCGCGCCGTCGTCGGTCACCGTCACGGTCACCTCCTCCGGAGTGCAGCCGATCCGCACATCCGCCCGGGTCTTCGCGGGGGCGTGCTTGAGCGTATTGGTCAGTGCCTCCTGCACCAGCCGGTAGACCGTCAGCTGAGCCGCCGCCGGAACCGGTGCCGGATCACCCGTCACACTCAGCCGGGTCGGCAGCCCCGCCGCCCGCACCTGCTCCACCAGCGCCGGGAGCCGGCCGATACCCGGCATCGGGTGCCGCAGTGCGTCGGGCTCGTCGGCCCGCAGCACTCCGAGGAAGCGTCGCATGTCGGTGATCGCCTGCCGTCCGGTCGCCGACACCTGCCGCATCGCGGCCGTCGCCCGCTCCGGCGACTGCTGCTGCGCGAAGGCCGCACCGTCCGCGAGCGCCACCATGACCGACAGGTTGTGGGTCACGATGTCGTGCATCTCCCGGGCGATCCGGGCCCGCTCCCCGGCCACGGCCAGCTGCGCCTGCTGGTCCCGCTCCCGCTCCAACCGCACCGCCCGGTCCTCCAACGCCGCAAGCCGGTCCCGCCTGCTGCGCATGTTCAGCCCGAGCACCATCGCCGCGGTGGCCATCGCCGACAGCGACACGAACGTCCCCGTGCCCCGGTCGTGCACCGACCACCGCAGAGTGGCCAGCAGGATGCCGAGCTCCAGCAGGCCGAAGGCCAGCAGCGTACGGCGCCGGGTGCTGTAGGCGGCCACCGCGTAGAGGGCCAGCAGCAGCGTGATGTCGGTCGGGATCCGCACATCGCACGCCCACTGGACGAAGGCCGCTCCCGCGATGCAGCAGAACACCGTCATCGGAGCGCGCCGCCGCCGGACCAGCGGCAGTACCAGGGCGGCATGCAGCGGCAGGAGCAGCGCCGGCCGGTCGCCGATGGGTACGCGCAGCGCCGCCACGGTGACCATGAACAGCCCCGTCGCCAGTACCGCGTCCACCGCCGTGGGCGACAACCGCAGCCACGTTCCGACCCACGCGTAGCCCTCCCGGGCCACGCGCTCCGCCCGCACTCTCGCCCGTCCCAGGGCCTCCTCGCCCCGACGCCACAGCCGCCCCGAGGCCGCGGGCGAACCGCCGTCCGGCGACAGCGCCCCCGGCAACCCCGGCCCCCGTACCGCCGCGCCCGGCCCCTCCGCCCTCCCCGGCGTCGTACCGCCGGGAATCTGCGGTGCCACCGTCACGGCGCCGCCCTCATACGTCGCGCCGCCGCAGCAGCACCGCGGCAGCCGCGAGCGCCACCAGCGCGTACAGGCAGAACACCGCGAATCCCGTCCACGGCGCCAGCGTATGCGCCTCACGGTGCAGGGTGAGAACGGACTGGCCCGCGTTGCTCGGCAGCCACTGGTCGATGTGGTTGGCCCACGAGGTGGGAAGCGCCTCCGCGAGGACCGGTACCACCAGCAGCAGGCCGAACACCGTGGCTATGCCGCCAGCCGTGTTCCTGATGAGAGCGCCTATCGCCAGCCCGAGCAGCCCCACGACGGTCAGATACAGCCCGACGCCCATCACCTGGCGCAGCTCCCCGGGGGCGCCCAACGACGTCTGCACATGCTGGGAGGACAGCAGGGCCTGCCCGACCGCGAAGGCGAGGAACGCGCCCGCCGTCATCAGCCCCCACACGACCACCGCGTAGAGCGCGGCCTTCGCCCACAGCACGGGGAGTCGGCGCGGCACCGCCGTGAGCGACGCCCGGATCGTCCCCGTCGCGTACTCCCCGCTGACCATCAGCACCCCCAGCACGCCCACCGCGAGCTGTGCCAGGAAGAACCCGCGCAGGCTGGTGATGCCGGGCTCGAAGCTCGCCCGTTCCCGCGCGCTCATGTGATCCCAGTGGCCCGCGGTGAAGGCCGCGAACAGCGCCCCGAGCCCGACGAGCGCCACCACGGCGGCTATCAGGGTGAAGAACGTGGAGCGAAGACTGCGCATCTTGATCCACTCGGAGTGCAGCACCCGAAACTGGGTCACTTCGCCGCGCCCGCCGGTCGTCAGGACCGGGGGAGGAAAGCCGCCCGTCACGGCCGTGCCCGTCGTCGTACTCATGCCGGCTGTCCTTCCCGCTCGTGTGCCGGGGCGGCCTGGTACTCGACCGCCTCCCGCGTCATCTCCATGAACGCGTCCTCCAAAGACGCCTGGCGAGGTGTCAGTTCGGCCAGGGCGATCCCGGCGTCCGCCGCCGTGCGGCCGATCCGGTCGCTGCTCAGACCTGTGACCTCCAGGACGTCGCGCTCGGTGGCGCTCACCGATATGTCCGGTCCCGCGAGCAGGCCCCGCAGCCGCGCCGCCTCGTCCGTCCGCACCCGTACGGTGCCGCCCGCCGCCGTGACGAACTCCGCCACCGACACGTCGGCCATCAGCCGGCCCCGGCCGATCACGATCAGATGCTCCGCCGTCAGCGCCATCTCCGACATCAGATGCGAGGAGAGCAGGACCGTCCGGCCTTCTGCGGCAAGCCCCTTGAGCAGGTTTCGGATCCACAGGATCCCCTCGGGATCCAGGCCGTTCACCGGCTCGTCCAGCACCAGCGTCGCCGGATCACCGAGCAGCGCGCTGGCGATACCGAGCCGCTGGCCCATGCCCAGGGAGAATCCGCCCGCCCGCTTGCGCGCGACGTCGCGCAGGCCGACGATGTCGACCACCTCGTCCACCCTGCGACGGGAGATTCCGGTCGTCGCGGCGAGCGCCAGCAGGTGGTTGTACGCGCTGCGGCCGGTGTGGACCGCGCGCGCCTCCAGCATCGCGCCGACCTCGTGCAGCGGCGCCCGGTGCTCCGCGTACCGCTTGCCGTTGACCGTCGCCCATCCCGAACTCGGCGCGTCGAGCCCGAGGATCATGCGCATCGTGGTCGACTTGCCCGCCCCGTTCGGCCCGAGGAAACCCGTCACGGCACCCGGGCGGACGGTGAAGCTGAGGTCGGACACGGCGGTGCGCTCACCGTAGCGTTTGGTCAGTGCGTGGGCCTCGATCATGACTGGTCCTCGTGAGGTGCGCGGTACGGACGATCAGGATGTCCCTATCGTCCGTTCTCGCCGACCCCGTCCGCGACGGACCACGGGCGGATTCTTCCCCCGCGCCACTGCATCCCCGGGGGGACCCGGCGTACGACCGCCGGGGTATTCCGACCCCGAGAACCCGTACACGCCAAGGGCCGTCGCCGTGGGTGTCCACGGCGACGGCCCGATGACCGCGTGAGCTGCGCGCAGCCGGCCCGGCCCGGCCTGCTCCGGCTGGGCGGCCCGCGGCCGCTACTGCTGAGGGGGAGGCGGCGGGTAGCCGTACCCCTGCTCGGCGCCCTGCTGCGGCGCCGGCCAGCCCTGCTGCGGCTGGGGTGCCTGCGGCTGAGGCGACTGCGGCTGGAACGGCGCGGCCGGCGGCTGGCCCGCGGGACCGGGCGGCGGATACCCCTGCGGAGCCTGCGCGGGAGCCCCGTACTGCGCGGGCGGGAACTGACCGGGCGGCATCGGGGGCTGGCCGTACGGCTGCTGCGGCTGCGCGGGCGGGACGGGCTGTCCCGCTTGACCCGGCTGTCCCGGCGGCGGGTAGCCGGCCGGCGCTCCGGCGTAGGGCGCGGCCCCGTACTGGCCGGGCATCGGCGGTGCGAGCTGCGGCGGCTGGCTCTGGCCGTCACCCGTCCACAGCCCCTGCGCCTGCTGCGCTCGGGCGAAGTCCTCGGCGACCATCGCCGAGAGGTGGAAGTAGGCCTCCCGGGTCTTGGGTCGCATCATGTCCAGGTCCACCTCGGCACCGGCCGCCAGGTGTTCGTCGAACGGCACCACCTGCACACCGCGGCAGCGGGTCCGGAAGTGCGCCACGATGTCCTCGACCTTGATCATCTTGCCGGTCTCGCGCACCCCCGAGATCACCGTGATGCTGCGCGCCACCAGGTCGGCGTAGCCGTGCGCCGACAGCCAGTCCAGCGTCGTACTGGCACTCGAGGCACCGTCGACCGACGGCGTCGACACGATGATCAGCTGGTCGGCCAGGTCGAGCACCCCGCGCATGGCGCTGTAGAGCAGGCCGGTGCCCGAGTCGGTGAGGATCACCGGATACTGCCGGCCCAGCACGTCGATCGCCCGGCGGTAGTCCTCGTCGCTGAAGGCCGTCGACACCGCCGGATCCACGTCGTTGGCGATGATCTCCAGCCCGGAGGGCGCCTGCGAGGTGAAGCGGCGGATGTCCATGTAGCTGTTGAGATACGGGATCGCCTGCACCAGGTCGCGGATCGTCGCGCCGGTCTCCCGGCGCACGCGGCGGCCGAGCGTGCCCGCGTCCGGATTCGCGTCGATCGCCAGGATCTTGTCCTGCCGCTCGCTCGCGAGCGTCGCCCCGAGCGCCGTCGTGGTCGTCGTCTTCCCGACGCCGCCCTTGAGGCTGATCACCGCTATCCGGTAGCACGACAGCACCGGGGTACGGATCAGCTCCAGCTTGCGCTGCCGCTCCGCTTCCTCTTTCTTGCCGCCGAGCTTGAAACGGCTCG
The DNA here is from genome assembly GCF_053604375.1 of Streptomyces sp. NPDC004031. NCBI lineage: Bacteria > Bacillati > Actinomycetota > Actinomycetes > Kitasatosporales > Streptomycetaceae > Streptomyces > Streptomyces sp. NPDC004031. The sequence goes on from NZ_JBSGHL010000018.1 coordinate 107,789, forward strand.
GCTGCGCGTTGGCCCCGGGCTTCCGCGGCTTGGGCTGGTTGCGCAGCAGACGGTCGGACGACAGCTCGACGGCCGCGGTGTAGCCCAGCGGGGCCCCGCCCTGCGCGGTGCGCTGCCGCTGATCCGGCGTCACCGTCGGCCAGCCGCCGGACCGCGGGTCCACCGGACCTGCGGGAGGAGGAGCGGGCTGCTGCGCCTGAGGCTGGCCGAAGGCGTGCGCCTGTGGCTGCCCCGCGGGGTCGTTCTGCTGCCGCGGATCCGGTACGGGAGCGGGCACGGGGCCCGGTGCCGGGATCTGGCCCTGCGGCGGCACAGGTCCCGGCGCCGGGAACTGTCCGGGAACCTGCCCCGGGACGGCCGCCGGCCCCTGCGGCGCGGCATAAGGAGCCGGGAGGTTCTGCGCGGGAGGCTGCTGCGGGAATCCGTAACCGCCCTGCGCGGGCAGCGGAGGCAGCGGTCCCGCCGCCTCCGGCTCGGCCGCCGCGCCCTGCGCGTGCGCCGGGTGCTGGGCCGGCGGGAATCCGTAACCGCCCTGCGGCGGCACCGCCGGTCCGGCGTCCACGGGCGCGGGCGCGGGCTGCTGCGGCAGCCCTGTCGGCACCACGCCCTGACCCTGCGCGGCGGGCGGGAAGCCGTAGCCGCCCTGGGGGCCGGGCTGCGCCGGAACGGGCAGGTGCGGGGCCTGCTGCGGGAAGCCGTAGCCGCTCTGCGGGGCGGGCTCGACCACGGCGGGGGCCGGGGCGGGCTCGGGAGCAGGCGGAGCCGGGGCAGGAGCGGGCGCGGGCAGGTTCTGCGCGGGCTGCGGCAAGCCGTAACCGCTCTGTGCCTCGGGCTGGGCCGGGGCGGGCGGCACGGGTGCGGGGTAGCCCTGACCCGGGTACGGGACGGGAGCCGCGGGCCCCGGCGCGGGATAGGCGGCAGGCCCTTGCGGTGGCGGGTAGGCGGCGGCCGGCCCCTGCGGCGGGGGATACGCGGCGGCGGGTCCCTGCGGCGGTGCGGTCTGCGGGGGCACAACCTGCGGGGGTGTGCTCTGCGGCGGTGCGCTCTGTGGCACAGACGGGGCGGCGGGCTCCGGGAAGGCCTGCGAGGACTCCGGCGTGGGCGGCTGCGGCTCCGCACGTTCGAAGTGCGGCGGCAGCGGCGGCATCGCGCTCTGCGGACCGGGCGGGGACCAGGGCGCGGGTTCCGCCACAGGCGGCTGGGGCAGCGGAGTCCAGACGGGCACGTGAGGTCGCGCGTCCTCCGGCTCGGGTGCGGCGGCGGGCGGCGCCGGGGCCTCCCGCCGGGTGTCCTCGGGCTCGGGTGCGGGAGCGGCCGCGGGCGGCTCGGGCACGGCGTCCTCCGGCTCTCCCGTCGGGCGCGGCGGCCCGAGCGGACCCGCCTGCCCCACGTCCTCGATCCGCACCCCGGCACGCTCCTCGATCTCCTGGCGCAGGGCCGCCGCGGAGAACCGCACGGTGGCGCGGCCCCCCGGCTCCTCCGGCCCTGCTTCCTCCCCCTGCCCCTGCGCCGTGAACGGCGCGGGCGCTGCCTCTTCTTCCGCTTCCGGCGCGGTCTCCGCAGCGGGTTCCGCTTCCGCCGGGTCGGGCGCGGTCACCTGCACCGAGACCACCGACGTGACCGGGATCCCGGACCAGACCGGCTGCTCGGCCGGGTCGGTGGACACGGCCGGCAACGGTACGGCGGTGGCCGACCAGGATCCGGCACCGGCCAACGCGGTGGGGCCCGAGGCGGATTCCTGTGGAGCGCGCGGCGGCAGCGGTTCCCAGACCGGCGCCCGCGGGGCCTCTTCCACCGCTTCCACCGCGGATGGGCCGGATTCCGGTACCCCGGCCTCGGGGCCGGGCGACGCCGGGGCCGCGGGCGCGACGGGCCCGGCCTCCTCCGGCTCCTCCTCGTCCGCGCCCCCGCTGCCGTTCTGCATGTACCAGGCCGGCGGGGTGAAATCGAAGCGGTATTCGCCCGTCACGTCGCCTTCGGCCGGTGCGTCGACAGGGGCGGCCCCGCCCGCGCGGTTGTCGTCCCGATCGCTGTTCACTGTGCCTCCCGGTCTGCGTCGGGGAGTTGCCCCGTAGCTCTCCCCGCCCCGTACGCCGCAGGGCGAGGCCCTCCGCCGCTTCCTGCCGCTCTCGACGGACAGCCTAATCGCCGGGGTACGTCCGTTGTCAGGCCGTCTTGTTCCGGCTTCCGCTCGTCCCCGCAGGAGGGCCCGGTGGCAGGCGGGCGGACGCTGCGGGGATCCGTCGGCCCCTGCGCCGAGGTGTTTCCCTCGCTCGGTATATACCCGCGCCGCGGGACATTGCCGCGTTCTCCGGGGCCCGTTCCCCGCCACCGTGGGAGACCGCTGTGCGGGGGCGTGCGGTTCCGCCTTGGGGCGTGTTCCCCGGCGGAGGGGGTTCGTTCAGTCGATACGCCGGGCCTCACCCAGCAACTGCGACTCGTCGGGGGCCGGCACCAGTCGCGCGAACCGCCGGTGCTGTGTGGTGCACCACAGCACGGCGTCGTCGTCGAGACCGGGAAGCGCCGCTGTCTGCTGCGGGTCCAACCGCAGCGTGCCGGCCAGGACTTCCGCTTCCTGCGGCGAGACTCGCTGGACGCCCACCAGTTCCGCCCCGGCCGTCAGGCCGCCCGCCTGCGGGCCGAGGAACGGCAGCAGGGTCAGCGCTGCCTGCCAGGGCGCCCGCGCGAGCGTGCTCGGCGGTGGCTGTGCCCCGCAGTCCCGGACGACGAGGACAGGGCTCCGCAACCCCGGCTCCTGGTGCGGGACTTCCCCCACGCCGTACACCGCGAGGCGCCACCGCCCCTCCACGGCCCCTGACGCCAGGGGCGCCCAGAGCCGCGGGCGGGCTGACTCCACGGCGACCTCCGCCCCCGCCTCGACGGCGCGGACGGCAAGCAGTTGCGCCGTCCACACGCTGCCGATCACCACGGCGTCCAGCGGGGTGGGCCGGAACAGGCCGAGGACCATGGGGTCGCCCGCCGTGTCCGTCCCGGCCAGGACGCCGTCGTCACCGAGCGGCAGCGACAGGCCCGTCAGCCTGGATCTCGACCAGGTCTCGGCAGTGCGCCGCGGACCCGGCAGGCCGAGGCCCGGCCGCGCAGTGCGGAGCGCCCACGCCCCTTCCGAGGCGGCCGACTGCGGATCGCCCGCTGTCCGGCCGGTCCGTCCCGGGGCCGTCACCGGGTGCCGCCCAGGGGCATCGTGGCCAGCAGGCCCGGAACCTGCTCGTGGTCCAGCCGCGCGGGCTCCACCCCGTGCCGATCCGCCGTGCTCTCCAACGCGTCGCAGGCCGCCACGAGTTCGGCGTCGGTGTCGGCCGTGAGCCGCAGGAATCCGCGGACCGTCGGCGCCCCTCCCGGCCCGCGGGCCAGTGCCAGTGCGAAGGTGCACGCCGTTGCCGGCACCGCCGTGAGAGCGGTGACCGCCTGTGCGGCGGCGGGGGCGTTGCCCAGCGCGTACGTGGTGTGCCGACGGCCGTCGCAATGCCACGCGCGGCTGTGCTCCGTCCCTCTGCGCCACCCCGTGCCCGAGGGGCGAGCCTCCGCCGCACCGAGGCATGCCGAGGCGGCGAGCGCCGCGATCAGTTTCTCCTCGTCCAGCACCGCCGTGTCGAAGCCCTCGCCCACCAGACGGCTGGCCAGATGGTCCGCCGCCCGCAGCACGGCGCGCTGGGCGCCGCCCACCCCGCCGCCCCGGGCCAGAACCGCCGCCGGGCACAGGTGCGGGTCCAGTCTCAACGCCACCCAAGTGACGCGGGTCGCACGTATTCCATGGTGCGGCAGGCCGGCATCCGGCGACGGTGCCCGCGGTGCCGGACGCGGGGCCGGAACCGCGCGTACGTGCCGGACCACCTGCACCGAGGCCAGCAGCACATCCTCGACCTCCAAGGCGTCGAGGAGCGGCCCCAGCGGCAACGGCCGTGCGGCGCGCAGGAGCGCGTCGTCCGCCCGCACCATCAGCACCGCCGTCAGGAACGTACCGTCGCCCACCATCCCGACGCGGCGCCCGCCGCGTCCGGCGAAGACGTACGTCCGCAGCGCGGGCGCGCAAGCGCCGAGCGGTGCCAGCGCCAGGCCGAGCAACCCCACCGGGTCCGTCGCCGCCTGCTGCTGCCTCCGGCGCATCGCCAGCACGGCGGCCGACCGCTCGGGCAACGGCAGACCCCGGTGGTGCACGGTCGCCGCGGCCACCAGAACCGCGGCCACCACTACCGCCGACGTCAGACCGAGCAGACCCGGCGCCGTCCTCCCGGCGACCGCGCCGACCAGGACCAGGGCCACTGCAACCTCCAGCAGCACAAGGCGCCACAGCCCCGGCACGCCGGTTCGCCCGGCGCGCGGCTTCGGACGCGCGGGAGGAGCCGCGGTCGCCTCGCCGCCACGACGCGATGCCGTATCCGTAAGCATCATCAACACCCCCTTTTCTGCCGCACCCTGACTTTCCCTCACGGTAGCGGCACCATCTGACATTCGGCACATCCGGCATAGTGAGGGTGGATCCCGCCCATAGGGCGACGCGCGCCGGATGCCGTCGCAGCGGACACCACCCCGGGGGAAGAACGCCGGACCATGGCCTCACGCAAGGAACAGCTCAACGCTCACTGGTTCGCGCGCCGGCGCGTCGTGGCGGCTTTTCTCCACTCCGGCGCCGCAGGCTCCGACGACGGCGCCCCGCGCCCGCTGCACGCCCTCCTGCCCGGAGCCGTCCTCGGCGCCGTACTGCTCGCGGCATCCGGCGCCTGGGGCCTCATGAGACCCTCCGCGCCGACCGACTGGGACACGCCCGGCAAGCATGTGATCGTCGCCGACGAATCCACCACCCGCTACGTCGTGCTGAACGACTCCCGCACTCATGAGCCCGTACTGCACCCGGTGCTCAACATGGCCTCGGCGCGACTGCTCCTCGACCCCGGCGGCTACGACGTCATCAAGGTCAGGGAATCCGTACTCGACCACAGCGGGATCGAGCACGGCGCGCCGCTGGGCATCCCCTACGCGCCCGACCGCCTGCCCCGGGCCGCCGACGCCGCCGAAGCGAAGGTCTGGGCCGTCTGCGACCGTCCGGACGGCGGAAGTGGCCGGACCGCGCGCCAGGCCGTCTTCGTCCTCGGCCGCGACGAGACGGCAGACGTGGGCGGACCGTCCCTGCTGACCGGCGACCAGGTGCTCTACGTACAGGACGAGCACGCAAGGCAGTACCTCGTCGACGCCGGGGGCACCAGATTCCGGCTCGGCAGGGCCAGGCCCGCCGGTCGGGCCAAGGGCGGCGGGGCCCCGGACCTGCTGCCCCGCACCCTCTTCGGCGAGGATCCCCGGCCGCAGACCGTGACCGACGCCTGGCTCGGCTCACTCGCCTCGGGGACGCCTGTCGACTTCCCGGTCGTCGAAGGCCGCGGAACCCTCGTACGGGTCGGCGGAGTGCCCTCCGGCCACGCCACCGTCGGCACCGTGCTGCGGGCCACGTCGGCAGCCGGTGAGGAGTACTACGTCGTCACGCGGCGCGGAGCCGCCCCCGTCACCCGCTTCGCGGCGCTCCTGCTGCTCCAGGCCAACGCCCAGACCGACCCGGTCAGAAGCAGCCTCCCGGCCGCCCCGCAACCCGCCTTCCTCCCCGCCGACTGGCCCCGCGGCGACCCGCACCAGGTCAACACCACGACGGGCGAATCACCCCGTGAGGTGGTGTGCGTCGTCCTCCACGGCACATCCGTGGCGCCGAGCGCGCCGCGCCTGCGGATGTGGACCGGCCGGGAATATCCCGAGCCGATCGTCGAAGGCACCGCCTCCGCCTACGTCACACCCGGAAGCGGCCTGCTCTACCAGGAAGTCAGCGGAAGCGACACAAGCGGGGGCACCCGCTACCTCGTCACCGACACGGGGCTGCGCTACGCCGTTCCCCGCACCGGTACCGGCGGCGGCGCCGCGGCCGCCGGTACGGCCGACGCGAGCCGGCCGACCGACGAGGCTGCGACCCGGCTGGGCTACGCGGACGTCAACCCGCTGCCGATCCCGATCGGGTGGTCCGAACTCCTCCCCAGGGGCCCGGTGCTGGACACCGGGAGCGCTGCTCGGCCACAGGGATCGTGACGTGGCCGCGTACGAACGCGCGGCCAAGGGGCCTGCGTTGAACAGTGCGACTGTCGATACCGAAGAGGCAGGAGTGATCATCTGATGAGCGCATCCCGTGGCAGCGGCGGCCTGTATGTCGCCCTGGAGGATCTGTGCGCCTTCAGGACCCGCGTGGACGCCCTGCTCGCCGATCTGGACGCCTCCTACGCCGCCCCGCAACGCGTCGCTGAGCAGCGCGTCGCGTCCGCGCGGTTCGGTACCGGATTCGGTGCGGCCGAGGACCTGGCCGCGGCATACACAGACGTCCACGGCCGGCTCGAACAGCTCTCACAGACGCTGGCCGACCAGATCGAGGCCCTGGGTCTGTCGCTGCGGATCGGACACAAGACGTTCGCGGACGTCGACCTCGACACGCAGCGCAGGCTCCGGGCCCTCGGCGATCGGCTCCTCCATCCTGCCCATGGCCCAGGGCCGGATGGAGGAGCCGAAGCCGTCGGAACGGCCGGAACCCCGGGAACCGCCGGAACCGAAGCGCACGCGGGAAGCCCGGGATGACAGGAAGCCATAACTCTCGCGTGGACGACCACGTGGCGGACCCGAGCCGGGCGGATTTCGAGAACTGCTCACACGAGCAACTGCTGGCCATGATCCGGCACGCCGACCCCGGGACGATCGAGTCCGTCGGCGATCACCTGGGCCGGGCCGTCGAGGACATCGCCCGTATCGGCTCCCACCTCGACCGGCACATCGCCTATGTCGACTGGGAGGGTGCCTCCGGCGCCGCCTTCCGGGACTGGGGCAGCAAGGTCGCCCGCGCCACCCTCGGGCTGAGCGACTACGCCCGCTCCACCGCCAAGGCCCTCAACCACGCGGCGGACACCCTGCGCGCGGTCACCCGCGACATGCCGCCCGTTCCGGCCGCCGCCCGGAGCACCTTCACCAGCCTCGGGAACGACCCGACCATTCGTCACGACCCGGACGCCCAGGCACTGATGGCCCACGCCCACGCCGAGATGGAGGCCGCCCGCATCGAGGCGGCGGATCAGATGCGCAAGCTGGCGCAGGCGTACTCCCTCTCGGCGACGGTCTTGGACACGGCCGAGGCGCCGGAGTATCCACCGATGCCGTCACCGTTCGTGCCCCCGGCCGGGCGGGCCCGCCCGATCGAGGTCGCCTCCGACGACGCCGTGACGAGCCCAGGCGAACCACCACATGTGCGCGGCGCCGTGGAGGCATCCCTCAGCGATGCGGCCGGACATGCCAGCGAGGCGCCGCCTCTGACGCGCACGCAGTCGGCGGAAGTGCCGGTACCTGCGGGATCCGGTCCGCGACCGAGCGGCAGTGCGCCGTTCGGTGACGGCCTGCACACCGGCTCGTCTGCGCCTCCGGGCGGGTACGTCGCCCCGTCACTCACCAGCGGCCCCTTCGTCCACCGTTCCGGGGACACCGAGGCGTCCGGAACGGCATGGCAGCTGTCGAGGAAAGCCCCCCGGCACCAGCAGCCGAGGAGCGCCTACGAGCCGTTCCCGGACGCCCCTCCCGCCCGCGCAGGCCACAGCCACGACATCGTCGGCGGCAGCCCTGTCGATGAACCGGCAGCTTCGGGCGGCCCCGCACAGGGGGCGGCCGCGTACGGCGTCATTGGTGGATACGGGCCGCCCGCCCGGCCGCCCGCAGGCGGCACGGCGAGCGGCCACGGTGCCGGCCGACCTGCCTCCGGCGCGACGGAGGCGCGCCGCCTCGCAGCGGAACCGGGTGGTGTGGTGGGCCGCGCCCCCGCCGCCGTCTTCGCACCTCGTGTTCTGGGCACTACAGGCACTACGGGCGACAGAGGCGAAGAGCGCGACGACACGGAGCGTGCGGACGGCCCTCTCGGCATGGGCGACTGGGGACCGCGTCGCGACGGCGTGGCGCCGCCGGTCATCCGCTGAGGCATCCGGGGTTCGCACTCATCGGCGCTGGTCAGCAACTCGGTTCGCAGGGTGTCACGTTGAGGTTGGTCGGAGGAACATTGGTACAGTGAACACGCAAGGTAATCACCCGTGGCTTTACGTGCACAGTATGTGTGCGGGGGAGGAATGGGCGTCGTGACAGCCGGTATGAAAGTCACCACCGCCTCGCTGGGCAGGCTTGAAAGCGATCTCGACCTCATGGTGGGCTCGATGGACCGCCAGGTCCGGGCACTCCAGGCCGTGATCGACAACCTCGAAGGCCACTGGCGAGGCATCGGCGCCAACGCCTTCAACGCCCAGCAGGCGCTCATCAACGAGGACCACCGTGTGCTCGCGATGCTGCTCGGCAGGATCAGGCAGGCGGTGCACGACACGAACGTCACGGCCGGCGCCACCGACGAGGGCGTCCTCCAGGACATGAAAAGCATCGACATCAACGGCAGCGCCCCCGGAAGCGGCATCGCTGGCCTCTGACACCGCGCCGCGCCACGCCCCCTGCCGCCGCCGTCTGCTCGACGCCGGCCGCACCACACCCACGAGGTACCCATGCTCGATCCCGGCCAGCTCAAAGTCACCTACGCCTCCCTCGACGAGGCCGCAGGTGTGATCAGGCATCAGGCCACACAACTGCAGAGCGACCTGGACAACCTGCTGACACGCGTCCGCGCGGTCGCCGGGTATTGGGAGGGCGACGCACAGCACGCCTTCCTCGCCGTCGCACACGAGTGGGCGCACCGTACGCATCACATGCACGACGTGCTGGAGTCGATCGCGAGCAAGGTGCAGATCGCCGGCGGCCACTACCACGCGGCGGACAGGAAGGCCGCGTCCTACTTCGGCTGACGACGATGCCTGGGCTGGGAGTGGCGGGGTGCCCCCGCGCGCGGCGTGCCCCCGTGGCGACGGCGCTTGCGGTGATTGCCGCCGTCGTGACGGGATGTTCAGGGACGGCCGCACTGACACTGGCCGCTGCGCCTGCCGCGCACACCGCACCGGTCCTCGACGGCGACGGAGAATGCACCTTCCCCGCCCCCGACGTTCCGCAGACGCCGTGGTCGCTGCAACGCGTGCTGCTCAACCGGCTGTGGCAGAACACGCGGGGCAAGGGCGTGACCGTCGCAGTGATCGACTCCGGGATCGACACGCGGAACCCGCAGTTGGCCACCGCGGTCGACGTCTCGCGCAGTGTCGACCTGACAGCCCCCGGCGGCCGCGGCATCACCGACCCGGTGGGCCACGGCACGGAAGTGGCAGGCATCATCGCAGCCCGGCCCTCCCCGGCGACCGGCTTCGTCGGGCTCGCTCCTGAGGCGACCCTGATCTCGCTCCGGCAAGCGGGCGAGGACGGGACGGGAACCGTGGACGGCCTGGCCCGCGCGCTGCGGAAGGCGGTTGCCGAGGGCGCCGGGGTCATCAACATCTCCCAGGACACCCCGCGCGGCACCCCTGGCCTGGCGGCTGCCGTCGCGGCTGCCGTGGCGGCGGACGCCGTGATCGTCGCCTCCGCGGGGAACGGCGGATCGGACGGTGTATTCCGCCCCACCTACCCCGGCGGCTATCCCGGCGTACTGGCGGTCGGCGCCTCGGACCGCAACAACGAACGTGCCCCCTTCTCGCAGGCGGGCGACTTCGTCGGAGTCGCCGCGCCGGGCGTGGACATACTGTCCACGGTGCCCGGCGGTGGCCAGTGCCTCGACAACGGAACCAGTTTCGCCGCCCCGTACGTGGCAGGCGTCGCCGCGCTGATCCGAGCCGAGCACCCCACGTGGACCGCGGCGGAGGTGATCGCCCAGATCGAGCAGACCGCGCAACGCATCTCTCCAGGGCACGACGCGCTTCTCGGCTGGGGTGTGGTGGACCCCGTCCGCGCGCTCACCGACGACGCCACGCCGATCGAGACGCCAGCTCCGGACCCGGCCGAACACCCGAAGCACGCCTCCGCGATCCCTGCCGCCCTCACCGTGGCCGATCCCACGCGGCACCGCGAGAAGCGCACGGCGGCCTACCTGGTGGCCGGGGCGGCCGCAGCCCTGCTGCTCGTCACCGCCACGGCGATCGTCCTCCGCGACCGCAGGCGCCGCCCCTGGTAGGAGCGGCTGTGCTTTACGGCCACGCCGTCCCGGACCCGCCGGATTCCCCCGACCTCCGGAAACCCCAACGGCGCCGTGCGCGCCCGCGAGGGCTGGGCGCGGGGGGAGGTGGCGGGGGCGGTGGCTGAGCGCGAAAGCGCCGATACAGCTCGGCGGTTCCCTCCTCGCCGTGGTAGGGCAGCACTGTCATCTCGCCGGTCTGCTTGTCCACGATGATGGCTGCAGCGCCGGGTGAGGTGAGCTTTGGCGGTTCGCCAGGCCGAGGCGGTGGGGGCTGAGGGAGCGTTGGTATTACAATGAATCCCTCGTCGAATTCAGTGGCGAACATCGGTGCGAGGCTGCCGTCAGGCAATTGATGTCGATAGCGGCTAGCGGCGATACGTTGTGCGTCCTCAGCGTCCATGAATTACGCGCTTCCTTCCGATAACGGGGCCTGGTTAGGGAACGGTGCTGACTATGGCGGGGGCATGGGGCGTGACGGGGTGGCGTCGCGAGTCCAGGACATAGTGGTAAGTATGAACCGCCTTGCTGTTGATTGGGGTAATGCTTACCTCGCCTGACTGAGGGTCGAGCCAGTAGATCTGGCCGTTGTGGTTCAAAGCGGTAAATACGTGGGAGGTCAGTTGACCGTTTGCACGCAATGGCCACTCGATATGCACCAGCGCGCTCGATCCATGGCCAGAGGCGTGCAATTCGCTCGCCACCGTCCGATACGACTCCACCCCGGGCCCTGTATAGCGCATCGTTGTGCCACCCCAAGCGTTCCCGTTCTCCACTCCGTGTCGCTCAGCAACTTGAAGGTCGAGTTCACCGTTCCCGACATTCGGAACCGTCCTCGCCGCCGCAACCTGCGGGTTGCCGTACCAGGTTTCCAACGCCGACCGCACCGCATCCGCACAGTTGTTGGAGCGGCCCGGCACGCTCATCCCGCCGGCGTTGAGGCGGGCCGTCCACGGGCCGCGTGGGTCGCTGGAAGCTGCCGTTGCGGTTGCGCGGGATCGCCGCCTCCAGGGCGCGCTGGTCGGCGGGGTCGACGGGTTGGAGTCCGTCGGGGCCGCCGCGCAGAGAAGCGCGGATCTCCTTCAGGGGTGTGCCGTGCGTGGGCACCGCCCTGCGCCAGCCCGGGGCTCGTGCGCGGGCGGCCGCGGCGCCGTCCGTGCCTGCGGCGTAGAGGAGGTTGGCGAACAGCCGGCCTGCCGCCTCGTCGGCGTCGCGGCCCCAACCGGTGCCGAGGACGGCGGACGGGAGCCGTTCGGGGTGTACGGCGAGGTCCAGGAGTCCGGCGGCCGTGGCGTTGAGGTGGGTCAGGTATTGCGCGGGGTGGGTCAGGTTGTACGGGTCGTAGGGGTCGAGGCCTCGGGTGAAGCGGACGGCGTCGCACGCGGCGCGGACCATGCCGCCGACGACGTGCTCCAGCCGGATCGGCACGGTGCTCAGCAGGTCATCGGTGCGGGCGGCCAGGCGGTCCGTGAAGCTCGGCATCTTCGGCGCGAGTCCGGCCGCGGAATGCAGTGTGGCCGCGGTGGAGCGGGCCACGGAGTCGCGCTGCTCGCGGGCGGCGACGAGCATGTCGTGCGCGGCCTGCCGGGCCTCCGCCCCCGGGTCGGCGAAGGGCTCGGGAGCGGTGGGCGTTCCGCCCGCCGCCCGCGCCGCTTCGTATTGCGCCACCTGCTCGTCGTGGGCGGCGGCGGCCTTCTTGCGGGCCCGGACACCGCTCTCCCACAGGCGTACCGCCTCGGCGGCCCGGCCTTTCGCCCAGTCCACCGTGGACGCGTAATGCTCCAGGGCGTCGGCGGCGTCCCGGCACGCGGTCGCGGCGCGGCCCCAGGCGGCGGGCTGGGGCGTGAAGGCAGCGCGGAAGGCGTCACCGCCCTGGCCGAGCCAGCCGTCGGCGCTGAGCCGGGAGATGCCGTGATGGCCGGTGTCGAAGGCGGTGTTCAACCGCCGTAGGTGCCCGGCTGTGGCGCGGATGTGCGCGGGATCGCCGTGCAGCAGTTCGCCGGGGTCGTCGCTGCCGCCGAGGTCGATCTCCGGGACGTGCGCGCCGAGGGAGTCGGCGATGTGGTCGCCGGTCTTCAGGGCCCAGTCGGCGGCGCCGTGCAGACCCAGTGCGTCGAGGCCGCCGGCCACCAGGCGGGCGTCGTCGTCGATCAGGGCGCCGGTTTTGCGCTCGGCGGAGTCCAGCAGCCGCCCGCCCACGGTGCCGGCCTCGTCGACGAGCCACCCGATGCCCATCAGTCGCCGCCCTGCGGCCGGTTGCTCCCGCCGTCCGTGCCTGCCGGGACCCCGGCGAGCCAGCGGTCGTACTCCTCACCTGTTCCGGTCAGTGCGGCTGCGGTCTCCGACACGAGGTTCCGGCCCATGTCGCGGGCCGTGTCCTGCCAGGTCTGCCCCATGTCGGACAGGCCCTGCCGGGCCGACGCGGCACTGAGGTCGGGGTGGAGGAAGTCCTCGACGGGATTGTCCGAGCCGATCTTGCTCCAGGGCATGGCTTCCTCCTGGTCCTCTGTCAGGTTCGGGTTGCCGAGGGCGGAGGCCGCGACCACCTTGAGGGTCTGCCCCGCGTAGTGGTCCATCTCGTAGTACGTGTCGGCTGCCAGGCCCAGCCGCTCCGCGGTCCGGTCGGCGTCCTGGACGAGGGTGCGCACCCCCCACTCCCAGCGGTCGCAGAACCGGTCGAGGGCGGCGGTGAGCCCGTCGTGCCCGACCTGCATGCCCGACAGTTTCAGGTGGTCGAAGCCGCGGCCGATGTCCGCCGCGGCTTCCTGGCCCATCGTCTGGAGTTCGTGGATCACGCCGCCCAGCCCCGCGGCCGTCTGCCGCAGTGCCGCCTCCCCGACGTCGTAGCCGCCGCTCCCGGTCATCGGGCCTCACCTCCCGAACATCCCGAACATCCCGATGCGGCGGCGTGCACCGCCGCGTCGTCGCGCACCACGCCCACGACGGGCGGGAAGAGCATCGGCAGGCGTCCTGCCACGTCAAGGGCCACACCGGCCGGTGCGCCGGCCGCGGGTACGACCTCGTCGAGCAGCCGCCACCCGTGCACGGTCACGTAATCCACGTCCCCGCAGGCGGACACATCCGAGTGCTCACCCGCGGGCGCGGCCGCGCCACGGCCCACGGGAGGACCCGTACCGGTGGCGAACCGCGCCAGCTCCGCGCCGTCCGAGAAGGCGAACACCCAGCGCACACCGCCCGAGGTCGCCGTACGCAGCCCGCCCTCGACCATCGGTACCAGCAGCACGCTCTCTCGGAAGGCTTCGACCAGCGCGTCCGGATCGCCGTGTCCCGCGTGCAACTCGCCCAGCTCGGCGACCAGTTCGCCGTGCGCGTCCCCTCGTGCAGGATCCGGGAGCACCGCGCAAAGTGACGGGGCCGGGGCATGGCCCGCGGCGGCCACCAGATCCGCCAGCCGCGGCCCCGGCAGGTGCGGACCCGCGCGCCCGGCCGGCCCGGCGGGGGCACCCCCCGAAGGCAACAGCGCATCGGGCGGTCCACCGGACTCGCGGCCCGGCCACGGTTCCGCCTCACCGCCGGATCCGGGCCGCCACTCCCACTGCGACGTCATGACCGTCCCCCGTCGATACCGCAGCCCGGAGCGAGGACTCCCGCACCCGGACTGCTCAACCACTCTCAGTGATCAAACGGTAGCAGTAAGTCGCGATCGTCGAATCCGGGTTGTCCACAGGCCTGACAGGCCAGACCCTCACTCCGCCTCCCACGCCAGCTGCACCAGCCGCGTGCCGCCCCGGCGCGCGGCGAGGACCGCCCGCCCCGGCGGCATCCGCCGTGGACGCACGCCACCCAGCAGTTCACCCTCGTCGGGGTCCCCGGACAGGACGAGGGCCTGCGCCCCAAGCTCCCTGGCCCGTTGGACGAACGGCTCGTACATGGCCCGCCCCGCTCCGCCCGCCGCACGGGCCAGGACGAAGCGCAGGCCCACGTCCCGGGCGAAGGGCAGCGCGTCCGCGAGCCCCGCCAGCGGACTGCCGCCCGCCGCGACCAGTTCGTAGTCGTCGATCAGCACGAAGAGCTGCGGGCCCGTCCACCAGCTGCGGTCGCGCAGTTGCCGCGGCGTCACATCGGGGCCGGGCATGCGGCGCTGCACGAGCGCGGCGACCGCGGCCATGTGCGTCTCCAGCTCGGCGGGGCCGGTGATGTACTCCACCAGGTGGCTCTCGGGCAGGGCGCCGAGCAGGGTCCGCCGGTAGTCGGCGACGACCAGCCTGGCCTCCTGCGGGGTGCAGCGGCGGCTCAACTGCCGGGCGATGAGCCGCAGCACGGCCGTCTTGCCGGACTCGCCGTCACCGAGCACGAGCAGGAGGGGGTCGGTGTCGAAGTCGACGACCACCGGTGCCAGCGCCGTCTCGTCCACGCCGATGGCCACCCCGCGACGGGGGAGAGGGGCACCGCCCGGCAATTGTGCGGCGGGCAGCAGGCGGGGCAGCATCCGGACGGCCGGGGCGCGCTCGCCGTTCCACGCGCCGTCCACCGCCGCGACCAGGGCCGCCGTTCCTTCCGCGAGGTCCGACACGCCCTGGCCGCCGTCGATCCGCGGCAGGGCCGCCAGGAGGTGCAGTCCGCCCCGGACGATGCCGCGGCCCGGCGCACCGGCCGGGACGTTCGCCGCCGCCCTGCGGTCCAGTTCGGAGTCCATGGCGTCGCCGAGGCGCAGCTCCAGGCGGTTGAGCAGCTGGTCCTTCAGCGCGGCGCGGACCTCCAGATGGCGTGACGCGGTGAGCACGACGTGCACGCCGAAGCCGAGGCCGCGGGCGGCGATGTCGGTGACGACCGGCTCCAGTTGCTCGTGGTCCTGGCGGAAGGCACCCCAGCCGTCGACGAGCAGGAAGACGTCGCCCCAGCGCTCGCCCGGCAGTTCACCGCCCGCCCGCAGCGCACGGTACGACGCCATCGTGTCGATACCGCGGCTGCGGAAGAGTTCCTCGCGGCGCGCCAGCACGCCCGCGACCTCGGCGACCGTGCGCCGTACCCGGTCCGCCTCCAGCCGCCCCGCGACGCCGCCCACATGGGGCAGCCCTGCCACCGTACGCAGCGAGCCGCCGCCGAAGTCCAGGCAGTAGAACTGCGCTTCTCGCGGGGTGTGCGTCAGTGCGAAGGACGCCACCAGGGTGCGCAGCAGCGTCGATCTGCCGCTGCGCGGGCCGCCGACGATCAGGGCGTTGCCCGCGGCGCCGCCGAAGTCGAGCACCAGGGGATCGCGCCGCTGCTCCAACGGCCTGTCCACGACGCCCACCGCGACCCGCAGCGTCTTGGGAGCCTGTGTGTCGGCCTCCCGCGGGCCTCGCCCGGACGCGGTGCCGCGCGGCATCAGTGCGTCCAGGCCGGGCGCGGCGCCCAGCGGCGGCAGCCACACCCGGTGGGCCTCGGGCCCGCGTCCCGTGAGGCGGCCGACGAGGACGTCCAGCACAGTTTCCGCCGCGGTCCCCGTGCGTCGCTCGTCCAACTGTGCCGGGGGTTTGCCCACCGGCACGTACGCGGCGGTGAAGGGCACCGCTGGCTGCCCCGCCGCCTCGGTGGCGACCTCCGGGCCGCCGCGGTACGGACCCGACACATATGCGGCCTTGAAGCGGACGATGTCCCCCGTGGGGGTCTTGAGACACGCCGATCCCGGTACGGGCGGCAGGTGGTACGCGTCCGGCACGCCGAGGGCCGCGCGCGACTCCGACGCGGAGAAGGTGCGCAGGCCGATCCGGTAGGACAGGTAGGTGTCGAGGCCGCGGAGCCGGCCCTCCTCCAGCCGCTGGGAGGCCAGCAGGAGGTGCACGCCCAGCGAGCGGCCGATACGGCCGATCTGGAGGAACATGTCGATGAACTCCGGTCTGGCCGCCAGCAGCTCGCTGAACTCGTCGATGACCAGCACCAGCGTCGCCAGCGGCCGCAGGTCGGCGCCCGCGGCTCTCGCCCGCTCGTAGTCGTGGACACCGGCGTAATTGCCCGCGGACTTCAGCAGCTCCTGACGTCGGCGCAATTCCCCCGTGAGCGCGTCCCGCATGCGGTCGACCATGGTCAGGTCCTCCGCCAGGTTGGTGATGACGGCCGACACGTGCGGCAGCCCGCTCAGGCCCGCGAACGTCGCGCCGCCCTTGAAGTCGGCGAGGACGAGGTTCAGCGTCTCGGGGGAGTGCGTGACGGCCAGGCCGAGCACCAGGGTGCGCAGCAGTTCGGACTTGCCCGAGCCTGTCGCCCCCACGCACAGACCGTGCGGGCCCATGCCCTCCTGCGCGGCCTCCTTCAGGTCCAGGTGCACAGGTTCGCCGTCCTCTCCCACACCGATCGGCACCTGCAGCAGCTCCTGGCGGCCGCGGGGCGCCCACCCGAGGGACGCGTCGAAGGAGCCCGCGTCGCCGATACCCGTCAGGTCGGTGAAATCGAGGTCGGCCGACAGCGGTTCGCCGTCGCCGCCCGCGGGCCGCAGCGGGGCGAGCCCGCGGGCCAGCGCCTCCGACTCCGTTTCGCCCAGCGCGTCCGGCACGCCGCCGTACACCTGGCCCGTGGGCGAGCGCAGCAGCATCTTCCCGGCCGTGCAGTGCACCCGCAGATCGCCGTGCGGCTCGCCCTCCTCCCCGGGGGCCAGCTCCAGGACCGTCACGCCCTGCAGCCCCACGGCGGCGGCCGGGGGGAGCGCGCCGCCGTCGAGGAGGAGGACCACGTGCGGCCGGTCGAGCAGCGGCGCTGCGTCCGGCTGGAAGCGCGGGCGATCCTCCAGCGCCGGGCCGAGCAGTTCGGCCAGGTCTGCCGTCCCGTCCGCCACCAGGCGCCGGGCTCCGGCGCCGTCCGCCGCGGTCGGCGACCACGCATGGGGCAGCCACTTGACCCATTCCCACGCGGGCAGCGCCGCGCAGGAGGCCGCGACGCCCAGCACCATGTCGGCGGGCGAGTGCAGCGCGGCCAGTTGCGCCACCACCGCCCGTGCCTGCCCGCGGACGGCGGCGGCGTCACCGGTCAGCACCACGTGCGAGAAGGCCCGCAGCGACACCGCGAGCGGCAGGTCCTCGACCGTCCCGTAGGCGGCGACGAAGGACCGCAGGGCGTGCGCGGTCAGCGGCTCCAGCCGATCCACGGGCGCGGTCTCCGGCACGACGAGCGGAGTCGCCAGCTGCTGCGGCGCGAGCCCGATCCGGACCTGCCCGAAGTCGTCGTCGCCGGGGCGCCGCTCCCACACCCGCCGCCCCTCGGCCACCAGCGCCCACAGCTGGTCCGGCGCGGGATGGGTGTAGAGCCTGCCGCTGCGCTGGAGGGCGGCGGTGCGGCGGACCGCGCGGCGCTGCCGCGCCAGGTGGGCGAGGTAGTCCCGGCGGCTGTCGGCCATGTGCCCGCTCGCGCCCTGCCGGGCCCGCACGAGCTGTACGGCGCCCAGCGCGATCGCCGACGCCAGCATGAGCGCGCCCATCACCTTCATGACCGGCTGCGATCCCGGCATGAAGAAGTACGCCGCCGAACCGCCCATCGCCAGCATCGGCAGGAGCAGCGCCAGCAGCCCCTGCTCCTGTCCGCGCCGCAGCTCCGGCGGCGGTTCGAGACGGATCTCCCCGGAGGGCACCTCGGGCGGCCGCACGCGCGCCGGGCGTTTGACGATGACCGAACCCACAGATGTCCCCGCCCCAGGAAGTCGCCGCCACGGCTGATACGGTGCCGCCGCAGATGCCACGGAGGGCAATCATATGGACACTCTTCGTCACCTATATGCGGGGCGGCAGGCCCCTGACATTCCCGCGCAGCGGCGCACGCAGGTCGGGGGAACCGCGACCGCCGCCCCCGAGACGGGATCCGCGGGATTCTGCCGCGTCACGATCGTGACGCCGGACAGCAGGGCCGACGTCGCCCTTCCCGACGACCTGCCGGTCGCCGACCTGCGGCCGGACATCCTGCGGCTGTCCGGCCAGGTGCAGGACGCGGCGGAACCGACCGGCTACCACCTCGTCCGCCGCGACGGCACGCCGCTCGACCCGGCCCTGTCGCTGTCCGCCCAGCGCGTCCTGGACGGGGAATTCATCCTTCTGCGCACCATTGCCACGTCGTTGCCACCCGCCGTCCACGACGACGTGTGCGACGCGGTCTCGGCAGCGACGGTGCGCGACCGCCGCCACTGGACCGACGACCTGACCCGCCCCACCGGACTCACCGGCGGCGCCGTGCTCCTGGCCGCGCTCTGCTGGGTGCTGTGGCAGACCGACCCGGTACGGCACGACATGCACGGCCCGCCGGGCGTCGTGGCCGCGGTGACGGGCACCGTGCTCGCCGCATGCGCAGCCGTACGGGCCAGGGTCTACGGCGACCGCACCGCCGCGGCCGCCCTGGGCCTGGCCGCGCTGCCGTACCTGCTGGTCGCCGGAGCGGGCCTCACCGCCCCCGCGGCAGGCCACGGAGCGGGCCGGCTGCAATTGCTGTCCGGCTGCGCGACCGTGCTGGTGGCCTCGGCGGTCCTGGTCGCGGTGCTCCCGGCCGGGGACGCGCCTTTCGTGGCCTCCGCCGTCGTGGCCGCCGCGGGCTCCCTGGGGGCGTACGGCGCCGTCGCCGCCGACGCGGAGCCGCAGAACGCCGCCAGCGTCGTGGCGGTCGCGGCGGTCGCGCTGATCGGCTACCTGCCCGGCTGGTCCGCGCGCCTGGCCCGGCTGCCGATCGGCTTCGGCGACCCGGAGCTCGGCGCCGTCGCGGAGCACCGTGCGGGCGAACGTGATCCGGGGGCGCCCTTCGGCCACGAGGCGGTCGCCGCCCGCGTCCGCCGCGGCCATGAACTCCTGCTCGGCCTGGTCGGCGGCTGCGCCGCCACCACGGTGGGCGCCGCCGCCGTCCTCGGCTGTTCCCGGACCGCTCCCGCCCAGCTGCTCGCCCTGGCCACCGGCCTCGCCGTCCTGCTGCGCGCCCGGCTCTTCCGCGACACCGCCCAGGTCGGAGCGCTGCTCGCGGCCGGTGTACTCGCGCTCGCACTGCCCGTGGCCTGGCTCGCACCGGGCGCAGGCGCCTGCGGGCCGCGCGTACTGTGGCTGCCCGGGGCTGTCGCGGCAGCGGCCGGGGTGCTCGTCGCGGTCGGACTGGCCGTGCCGGGCCGGGCAGTGTCCCCGTTCTGGGGCCGCTGCCTGGAGGTCGCCGAGAGCGCCGTGCTGCTGACGCTGGTCCCGCTGTGCCTGGCGGTGCTCGGGACGTACGGCGCGGTGCGCGGGCTGGGCGGCGGCTGAGCCGCACACCCCCGCGCGGTGGACGCCACCGCGGATGTACCGTCGTACGGACCGCCGGAGGACCGGCCACCCTGTGCCACCGTCCGCCCGGTGACCCGCGGTAAAACGCCCGGCAACCGGCTGGTACCCTGGGCGACGGTCACCTGTGTGCTCACACCGGGTGACCGAGAGCCGTGCGAGTCATATGAGAACTCCCCGCGAAGAAGACCGGGGGCGCTCGCCGGCAGACGATCCCTGGAGGAGTCCGTATGGCGCTCGACGTCGAGACGAAGAAGCAGATCATCGCCGAGTTCGGCACCAAGGAAGGCGACACCGGCTCCCCCGAGGTCCAGGTCGCGCTGCTCTCGCGGCGCATCTCGGACCTGACCGAGCACCTCAAGACCCACAAGCACGACCACCACTCGCGCCGCGGTCTGCTCATCCTGGTCGGCCAGCGTCGCCGCCTGCTGCAGTACCTGGCCAAGAAGGACATCACGCGCTTCCGTGAGCTGCGCGAGCGCCTCGGCATCCGTGCCGGTGCGGCGGGCGTTCGCTAAGACGCGTGCAGGGGAGCGGTTCCCGTCGGACGGGGCCGCTCCCTTTGCCATATGCACCGGCACGGTGCACCGGTCACGCAACCGTCTTGTACGAGGTCGGCCACGTATCGCCCACAGGACGTGCGCGATACGTGCGTCGTCTGATGCAATGGTGCTGTTGACTGCTGTTGACAACGTATGAGGAGGAGCGTCCTCCTATCCGCCGCAGCTGCCGGTCCTCGGTAGTGGCCTCCGGGTGGTTGCACCCCCGGCGGCTTCGATCGAAGACCGGCCCCGGCAGGACGCCCCTCCACCGATGGCCCGCCGGGAGACGCCCTGCGGGCGAGGACGAGGAGAAACCCCATAGTGGAGAACGAGACCCACTACGCCGAAGCCGTGATCGACAACGGGTCCTTCGGCACCCGCACCATCCGCTTCGAGACGGGCCGGCTGGCCCGTCAGGCCGCCGGTTCCGCCGTGGCCTACCTGGACGACGACACCATGGTGCTGTCGGCCACCAGCGCTTCCAAGCAGCCCAAGGAGCACTTCGACTTCTTCCCCCTCACGGTGGACGTCGAGGAGCGCATGTACGCGGCCGGCCGTATCCCCGGCTCGTTCTTCCGCCGCGAGGGCCGCCCCTCCGAGGACGCCATCCTGACCTGCCGGCTGATCGACCGCCCGCTGCGCCCGTCCTTCGTCAAGGGCCTGCGCAACGAGATCCAGATCGTCGCCACCGTCATGGCCCTCAACCCCGACCACCTCTACGACGTGGTCGCGATCAACGCCGCCTCCTGCTCCACGCAGCTGGCCGGTCTGCCCTTCTCCGGCCCGATCGGCGGCGTCCGCGTCGCGCTGATCCGCGGCCAGTGGGTGGCCTTCCCGACGCACAGCGAGCTGGAGGAGGCCGTCTTCGACATGGTCGTCGCCGGCCGGGCGCTCGACGACGGCGACGTCGCGATCATGATGGTCGAGGCCGAGGCCACCGATCGCACGATCAAGCTTGTCGAGGGCGGTGCCGAGGCGCCGACCGAGGAGGTCGTCGCGGCCGGCCTGGAGGCCTCCAAGCCGTTCATCAAGGTGCTGTGCAAGGCGCAGTCCGAGCTGGCCGCCAAGGCTGCCAAGCCGACCGGCGAGTTCCCCGTCTTCCTCGACTACGAGGAGGACGTCTTCAGCGCCCTGGAGTCCGCTGTCACCGACGAGCTGGCGCAGGCGCTGACCATCGCCGGCAAGCAGGCCCGCGAGGCCGAGCTGGACCGCGTCAAGGGCCTGGCCGCCGAGAAGCTGCTGCCGCAGTTCGAGGGCCGCGAGAAGGAGATCTCCGCGGCCTACCGCTCGCTGACCAAGAAGCTGGTCCGCCAGCGCGTCATCCGTGACAAGGTCCGCATCGACGGCCGCGGTGTCACCGACATCCGCACGCTGGCCGCCGAGGTCGAGGCGATCCCGCGGGTGCACGGCTCGGCGCTGTTCGAGCGCGGCGAGACCCAGATCCTGGGTGTCACCACGCTGAACATGCTGCGTATGGAGCAGCAGCTCGACACGCTGGCGCCCGAGACGCGCAAGCGCTACATGCACAACTACAACTTCCCGCCGTACTCCGTCGGCGAGACCGGCCGCGTCGGCTCCCCGAAGCGCCGCGAGATCGGCCACGGCGCCCTCGCCGAGCGCGCCCTGATCCCGGTGCTGCCGACCCGCGAGGAGTTCCCCTACGCGATCCGGCAGGTCTCCGAGGCGCTGGGCTCCAACGGCTCGACGTCGATGGGCTCGGTGTGCGCCTCCACCATGTCGCTGCTGAACGCCGGTGTGCCGCTCAAGGCCCCGGTCGCCGGTATCGCCATGGGCCTGATCTCGCAGGAGATCGAGGGCAAGACGCACTACGTGGCGCTGACCGACATCCTCGGCGCCGAGGACGCCTTCGGCGACATGGACTTCAAGGTCGCCGGCACCAAGGACTTCGTGACCGCCCTCCAGCTGGACACCAAGCTCGACGGCATCCCGGCGTCCGTCCTGGCCGCGGCCCTCAAGCAGGCCCGTGACGCCCGGCTGCACATCCTCGACGTGATGATGGAGGCCATCGACTCCCCGGACGAGATGTCGCCGAACGCGCCGCGGATCATCAGCATCAAGATCCCGGTGGACAAGATCGGTGAGGTCATCGGCCCCAAGGGCAAGATGATCAACCAGATCCAGGAGGACACCGGCGCCGACATCTCCATCGAGGACGACGGCACGGTCCTGATCGGTGCGACGGAGGGCTCGCAGGCCGAGGCCGCCCGCACGATGATCAACCAGATCGCCAACCCGACCATGCCCGAGGTCGGCGAGCGTTACCTGGGCACGGTCGTGAAGACCACCACCTTCGGCGCCTTCGTGTCGCTCATGCCCGGCAAGGACGGTCTGCTGCACATCTCGCAGATCCGCAAGCTCGCCGGCGGCAAGCGCGTGGAGAACGTCGAGGACGTCCTCGGCGTCGGCACCAAGGTGCAGGTCGAGATCGCCGAGATCGACCAGCGCGGCAAGCTCTCGCTCGTCCCCGTGATCGAGGGCGAGGACGGCGACAGCCAGGACGCGAAGGACGAGTCGGACAAGTGACGACCCGCTCCACCGCCGTGACGGCCCGCCCCTCCACCAAGGGGCGGGCCGTCCGCACGCGGACCCTGCTGCCCGGAACCGACGGCGTCGGCACCGTTCGCCGCAGCGTGCTGCCGGGCGGCCTGCGGGTCGTCACCGAGACGCTGCCGACCGTCCGCTCCGCCACCTTCGGCATCTGGGCGGCCGTCGGCTCCCGCGACGAGACCCCGGCGCTGAGCGGCGCCACGCACTATCTGGAGCACCTGCTCTTCAAGGGCACCGAGCGACGCAGCGCCCTGGAGATCTCCGCCGCGGTCGACGCGGTCGGCGGCGAGATGAACGCGTTCACCGCCAAGGAGTACACCTGCTACTACGCCAGGGTGCTCGACACCGACCTGCCGCTCGCCGTCGACGTGGTGTGCGACATGCTCACCGGCTCGCTCATCCGCCAGGAGGACATCGACGCCGAGCGCGGTGTCGTCCTGGAGGAGATCGCGATGACCGAGGACGACCCCGGCGATCAGGTGCACGACCTGTTCTGCGAGGCGATGCTCGGCGACACCCCGCTCGGCCGCCCGGTGCTGGGCACCGTCGAGACGATCAACGCCCTCACCCGTGACCAGGTGGCCCGCTTCTACCGCCGGCACTACGACCCCACGCGCCTCGTGGTGGCCGCCGCCGGCAACATCGACCACGCGAGCGTCGTGCGCCAGGTCCGCCGCGCCTTCGAACGGGCCGGCGCGCTGCGCGACCCGGACGCGGTGCCGCAGGCCCCGCGCGTCGGCAGCCGCACGCTGCGTACGGCGGGCGTCGTCGAGGTCCTCGACCGGCGCACCGAGCAGGCCCATGTCGTCCTCGGCATGCCGGGCCTGTCCCGCACCGACGACCGGCGCTGGGCGCTGAGCGTGCTCAACACCGCCCTCGGCGGCGGCATGAGCTCACGGCTCTTCCAGGAGGTCCGGGAGAAGCGCGGCCTCGCGTACTCGGTGTACTCCTACACCTCCTCCTTCGCCGACTGCGGCCTGTTCGGGGTGTACGCGGGCTGTCAGCCGGGCAGGGTGCCCGAGGTGCTCAAGATCTGCCGGGACGAGCTCCACCATGTCGCCGAGCACGGCCTGACCGACGAGGAGCTGCGCCGCGCCATCGGCCAGCTGGCGGGTTCGACCGTGCTGGGCCTGGAGGACACCGGCGCGCTCATGAACCGGATCGGCAAGAGCGAGCTGTGCTGGGGCGACCAGCTGTCCGTCGACGACCTGCTCGCGCGGATCGCCGCCGTCACCCCGGACGAGGTGCGCGAGGTCGCCCGTGACGTTCTCGGGCAGCGCCCGTCGCTCGCCGTCATCGGCCCGCTCAAGCAGAAACAGGCCGCCCGCCTGCACGAAGCCGTCGCCTAGCCGCGGACGCGCGGCCGCCCCGGTCCGGCCCGGCCGCGCGTCCGCGCACCCCGATCCGCTCGCCCCGTACGCGCCGCCGTACGCAGACCTGGAGGACCCCCGAACGATGAGCAAGCTCCGTGTGGCCGTGATCGGCGCCAAGGGCCGTATCGGCTCGGCCGCTGCCGCCGCCGTCGAGGCCGCCGACGATCTCGACCTGGTCGCCGCGATCGACCGCGACGACCCGCTGGAGGCGCTGACCGAGGCGGGCGCGCAGGTCGCCGTGGAACTGACCCACCCCGACTCGGTCATGAACAACCTGGAATTCTGCGTCGGGCACGGCATCCACACCGTCGTCGGCACCACCGGCTGGACCGAGGAGCGCCTGGACCGGCTGCGCGAGTGGCTGGCCGCCGCGCCGGGCACGGGTGCCCTGGTCGCACCGAACTTCTCCATCGGCGCCGTCCTGACCATGCAGTTCGCCCGGCAGGCGGCCCGCTGGTTCGACTCCGCCGAGGTCATCGAGCTGCACCACGACAACAAGGCCGACGCCCCCAGCGGCACCGCGACGCGCACCGCCCAGCTGATCGCCGCCGCCCGCACCGAGGCCGGCCTGGGCCCGCAGCACGACCCGACCACCCACGGCCTGGAAGGCGCCCGCGGCGCCGCGGTCGACGGCGTGCCCGTGCATTCGGTACGGCTGCGCGGCCTGCTCGCCCACCAGGAGGTGCTGTTCGGCGGCACCGGCGAGACCCTCACCATCCGGCACGACTCGCTGCACCACAGCAGCTTCATGCCCGGCATCCTGCTCGCCGCCCGCACCGTCCCCGGCGTGCCCGGCCTGACCTACGGCCTGGAGCACTTCCTGGACGGCACCGAGCCGGACGGCCGGGGAGCCTGAGGCATGCGCGCCAGACTCAGCTACACCGTCTCGGCCCTCGCGCTGGTCTTTTATTTCGTGCTGGTCGGCGACCGCGGGGTGCTGCTCATCGCCGACGGCCGGCCGGTCACGGTGGCCTTCGGCCTCGCGGTGCTGGTGCTGCCGCTGATCGGTGCCTGGTTCCTGTGGCAGACCACGCAGTTCGCCCGCAATGCCGGGCGGCTGGGCCGCGAGCTGGAGGCCGAGGGCGGCCTCCCCGTCGACGACCTGGCCCGTACGCCCAGCGGCCGGATCGACCGGGACGCCGCTGACGCGGTCTTCGCACAGCGGCAGGCCGAGACGGAGGCGGCGCCGAACGACTGGCGCACCTGGTTCCGGCTGGCGGTCGCCTACTTCGATGCCCGCGACACGCCGAGGGCGCGCAAGGCCATGCAGCGGGCCATCGCCCTGCACGACGGCAAGACACCTCGCTGAGCCCCGGGCGGGGCCGTACGCCCCGCCCCAGGGCCCGTCAGCAGCCGTCAGCGCAGTTCCGTGGCCCAGCCCTCGATGGCATCGGCGGCCACGTCGAAGGCCTCGGCCCGCCCGAGGAAGTCCGCGTTGTGATCGGTGAACTGCGGGCGCAGGGAGTCCCCGCTCTTGCGGGTGATGATCAGCGCCTGCCCCTGGACGGTCCGCGGCAGCCCCAGCACCTTCACCGGCTGCTGCGCCGTACGCACCGCGGCGACCTTGCGCCACGGCACGGTCACGGTGCTGAAGAAGCTCGTCTGACGCAGCCCCCGGCCGCTCACCCATACGCCGACCCGCAGCATCCGCAGCGACGCCGCGATCACCAGCAGCGCCGCGAGCAGGCAGAACGCGCCGCCCTGGGTGTTCTGCGCGGCCACCATGATCAGCGCGGCGAACAGCAGGTAGGCCGCCAGCATCAGGGCCAGCGCCGCCGTCCCGACCCGCCACGGACCGACGCCGTAGGGGCGCATCCAGCGGTCCTGGTCGAGGTGCGGCAGCGGGCGCTCCGCCTCCAGCTCGTCGGCTTCGGCGGTCGCAAAGGTGTGGGGCAGGGACACGCGGAGGATCCTCTTCGGGTTCCGGTGGGACGGGCGAGTGCACTCTGACGGGTGAGGCTAGCCGCCGAAAGCTGACTCGGCCACTTCGGGTGGGCCGATCGGCCGCGGCCGGACTGTCGTACCCACCGCCTAGGCTTGTCGGCGCAATGCCGCCCACAGGAAGGACACCACCGGTGCCGACCGACCTCCCCGACGGGGCCCCCACCAGCGCTCCGGCAGCCCCCGTCGAGTTCCGGGACGACGTGACCGTCGAACTGATCAAGCACAGCGCGTCGGACACCGACGTCCTGTGGGCGGCCCGGGTCTCCACCGCGGGCGAGCAGTCCCTCGACGAGCTGAGCAAGGACCCGGAGCGCTCCAAGGGCTTGATCAACTACCTGATGCGGGACCGTCACGGCAGCCCTTTCGAGCACAACTCGATGACGTTCTTCATCAGCGCCCCGATCTTCGTCTTCCGGGAGTTCATGCGGCACCGCGTCGGCTGGTCCTACAACGAGGAGTCCGGCCGCTACCGCGAGCTGCAGCCCGTCTTCTACGTGCCTGGGCCCGACCGCAAGCTCGTGCAGCAGGGGCGCCCGGGAAAGTACGAGTTCGTCCACGGCAGCCCCGAGCAGCACAAGCAGGCGGTGGCGGCCATGGAGGAGTCCTACGCGCAGTCCTACGCGGCATACCAGGCGATGCTCGCCGACGGGGTCGCCCGCGAGGTGGCCCGCGCCACACTGCCGGTCGGCCTGTTCTCCTCGATGTACGCCACGTGCAACGCGCGCTCGCTGATGCACTTCCTCGGCCTGCGGACGCAGCACGAGATGGCCAAGGTGGCGTCCTTCCCGCAGCGCGAGATCGAGATGGTCGGCGAGCGCATGGAAGCGGCCTGGGCGGCTTTGATGCCGCTCACCCATGCGGCGTTCAACGCCAACGGGCGTGTCGCCCCGTAGCCCCCGGCCAAGGCCGACCGTCATAGCCAAATGTCCGAAGTGTTCGGATTGCAGGCATTCGTGAGGTTCATCTAGGCTGCAGAAACGGACCCCGGCGGTGCCTGAACCCCCGAGCAGACACCGCCGGAGTCCTTTGCGCAGGTCCCGTGGCTGCGTGCTCCCGTACACACCGAGTAGCGTGGGACCCATGGCTCCGACCTCCATCCCCAAGGCCCCCTTCGGGCGGGTACTGACCGCAATGGTCACGCCGTTCACCGCGGACGGCGATCTCGACCTCGCCGGCGCCCAGCAGCTCGCCACCCACCTGGTGGACGCGGGCAACGACGGCATCGTCGTCAACGGCACCACCGGGGAGTCGCCCACCACGAGCGACACGGAGAAAGCCCAGCTCGTACGGGCCGTCCTGGAAGCCGTCGGCGGCCGGGCCGCCGTCGTCGCGGGAGTCGGCACCAACGACACCCGGCACAGCACGGAGCTGGCCCGCCAGGCCGAGCAGGCCGGCGCGCACGGCCTGCTCACCGTCACGCCGTACTACAGCAAGCCTCCGCAGGAGGGCCTCCGCCGGCACTTCACCGCCATTGCCGACGCCACCGGCCTGCCCGTGATGCTCTACGACATCCCAGGCCGCAGCGGCGTCCCGCTGGACACCGAGACCATCGTCCGGCTGGCCGAGCACCCCCGCATCGTCGCCAACAAGGACGCCAAGGGCGACCTCGGCGCCGCAGGGTGGGCCATCAGCCGCAGCGGCCTGGCCTGGTACTCCGGTGACGACATGCTCAACCTGCCGCTGCTGTCCATCGGCGCCGTCGGCTTCGTCTCGGTCGTCGGCCACCTCGTCACACCCGAGCTGCGTGCGATGCTGGACGCGTACACCGGTGGCGACGTCGCCAAGGCGGCCGAGATCCACCAGCGGCTGCTGCCGGTCTTCACCGGCATGTTCCGCGCCCAGGGCGTCATGACCACCAAGGCCGCCCTCGCGCTGCGCGGACTGCCCGCAGGCCCGCTCCGGCTCCCGCTCACCGAACTGGATCCGGACGCCACGGAACGCCTCAGGAAGGATCTCGCCGCCGGCGGGGTACACCTCTGAACACAGACTTCACAACTGAATACGCAGGACCCGACCGCAGCCGCGCCGCCCGGGACGAAACCCGACCAGCGACACGCTGCGCGCCGGACGTATGACGATCACACACAGTGCCGCACGCCACGGCCCAGGAAGGCCCTTTCGGCGTGCGCGACAGGGAGAAAACCTTTGAGTCATCCGCATCCAGAACTCGGCCCGCCGCGGCCGCTGGCCGAAGGCGGCCTGCGCATCACGCCGCTCGGCGGTCTCGGTGAGATCGGTCGCAACATGACCGTCTTCGAATTCGGCGGCAAGCTGCTGATCGTCGACTGCGGCGTCCTCTTCCCCGAAGAGGAGCAGCCGGGCGTCGACCTCATCCTTCCCGACTTCAGCTCCATCAGGGACCGCCTCGACGACGTCGTCGGCGTGATCCTCACCCACGGCCACGAGGACCACATCGGAGCCGTCCCCTTCCTGCTCAGGGAGAAGGACGACATCCCGCTCATCGGCTCCAAGCTCACCCTCGCGCTGATCGAGGCCAAGCTCCAGGAGCACCGCATCCGCCCCTACGCCCTTGAGGTGAAGGAAGGCGACCGGGAGCGCATCGGCCCCTTCGACTGCGAATTCGTCGCCGTCAACCACTCCATCCCGGACGCCCTCGCCGTCGCCATCCGCACCCCCGCGGGCATGGTCGTCGTCACCGGCGACTTCAAGATGGACCAGCTCCCGCTCGACGGCCGCCTCACCGACCTGCCCACCTTCGCCCGGCTCGGCGAGGAGGGCATCGACCTGCTGCTCTCCGACTCCACGAACGCCGAGGTCCCGGGCTTCGTGCCGCCGGAGCGCGACATCTCGCAGGTGCTGCGCCAGACCTTCGCCAAGGCGGAGAAGCGCATCATCGTCGCGAGCTTCGCCAGCCACGTGCACCGTATCCAGCAGGTGCTCGACGCGGCCCACGAGCGCGGCCGCAAGGTCGCCTTCGTCGGCCGCTCCATGGTCAGGAACATGGGCATCGCCCGCGACCTCGGCTACCTCAAGGTCCCCGGCGGCCTCATCGTGGACGTCAAGGTGCTCGACGACCTGCCGGACGAGCAGGTGGTCCTCGTCTGCACCGGCTCCCAGGGCGAGCCGATGGCGGCGCTCTCCCGGATGGCCAACCGCGACCACCAGATCCGCATCGTCGAGGGCGACACCGTCGTCCTCGCCTCCTCGCTGATCCCGGGCAACGAGAACGCGGTGTACCGCGTCATCAACGGCCTCACCCGGTGGGGAGCCAACGTCGTCCACAAGGGCAACGCCAAGGTGCACGTCTCGGGCCACGCCTCGGCCGGCGAGCTGCTGTACTTCTACAACATCTGCAAGCCGCGGAACCTGATGCCGATCCACGGCGAATGGCGCCACCTGCGGGCGAACGCCGAGTTGGGACATCTGACCGGCATTCCCAAGAACCGCACGGTCATCGCGGAGGACGGCGTCGCGGTCGACCTCGTCGGCGGTGAGGCGAAAATCGCCGGCAAGGTCCAGGCGGGCTACGTGTACGTCGACGGGCTCTCGGTCGGCGACATCACCGAGTCCTCGCTCAAGGACCGCAGGATCCTCGGTGAGGAGGGCATCGTCTCGGTCTTCGTCGTGGTCGACACGACCACCGGCAAGATCGTCGGCGGCCCGAACATCCACGCCAGGGGCTCGGGTATCGAGGACGAGGCCTTCGCCGCGGTCATCCCGAAGATCGAGGAGGGCCTGTCGCGTTCCGCCTCGGACGGAGTGATGGAGACCCGCCAGATCCAGCAGCTCATCAGACGGTCCGTCGGAAAGTGGGTGTCCGACACCTACCGACGCCGCCCGATGATCCTCCCGGTGGTCGTCGAGGTCTGACCCACCGTCAACATCCCCACCACGAGCGGGCCGCCGGATTTGCATCCGGCGGCCCGCTCCAGTACGTTGGCACAACCGCTCCGAACGAGACCGCGGAAACGCGCGCTCTTGAATCGGGGGTGGTAATTCCGACAGAAAATCTTCTGATAGAGTCGGAACACAACGAAGGGAAAGCCCGGAGGGGCCGGTGAAACGGTCTCGAAGGAAGCTTCCGTTCCTTGAGAACTCAACAGCGTGCCAAAAGTCAACGCCAGATATGTTGATA